>CAMPCG010000074.1 GCA_946644025.1 uncultured Prevotellaceae bacterium
GCACCTGCTGCTCCGCGAGTACAAGGAGCTGTTCGGCAAGGACGGCATCATTCAGGTGGACCACGCCGGTCTGGAGTGCTCCGTCATCCTGGGCAAGTACCCCCACCTGGACGTCGTCTCCCTCGGCCCCACGATGAAGTCGCCCCACACCACGCAGGAGCGCGCCCTCATCGAGACCGTAGCCCCCTTCTGGCAGCTGCTGGTGAAGACCCTCGAGGCCGTGCCGCAGAAGTAACCTGACCACGGCAAGACAAACGGAAACAGCCGGTGCATTACGCTGCACCGGCTGTTTCCGTTTATGTATTTGCGCCTCCCGCCCGGTTATTCCGAAGCCATGATGGTGATGACGGTCGAGATGTCGGCCACGTCGACCGTGCCGTCGGCGTTCACGTCGGCGCTGCCCGATGCTGACGCTTCGGGAATGGTGTCGCCGGCCATGATGCTGACGATGGCGGAGATGTCGGCCACGTCGACCGTTCCGTCGCCGTTGACGTCGCCAGCGATGGGGCCTTTCGCCTTCGGGATGAGCCAGGCGGAGCTGATGCGCACGTTGTCGCTCCAGTTCACCTTCAGCACGTGCAGATGGACGAAGTCATCCTCACGCACCTTCCCCTCGTTGGTCTTGGCAGAGGCCAGGTCGGCCAGCGGCATGACGATACACTGGTTGTCGCTGTCCCAGTAGGGGCTGTCGTCGTCGAGGTCGACGATAATCTGCTTGTAGGGGCCGTGGTCCACGAGGCGGTTGGCCAGCACGCGCAGGCCGCTGCCGCTGCCGCGCAATACGAGGCTGTCGTAGTTGGTGAGGTCGGCATAGCAGTTCCACGTCACGTAGCCGAAGCCCGCGACGGCGGTGCCGCCGCCTGCGCTGACGCCCATGTTCCAGTCCACGTTGACGGTGTTGCCGGTGGGCTGCGAGTCGGCAGCGTTGCCGTCCCACTGGCAGAAGAGCGTCGGCCGCAGCTTCTCCCAGTCCTGTGGCGGCTCGAAGTCGTCGACGTCCACGAAGCTGGTTATCTGTCCGAGCACGATGTCCGAGCGTTTGGGGAAATACTCGGTGAGCAGGCGTTTGCGCTCGGCGGCATACTGGTTGTCGACGGTGTAGAGCTGACCCTTGGAGGTGTACTGGTGAACGTCGCGGCGGTAGTCGCCCCATCGGGCAGCCTCGGCATAGAGGGCGCTGGCAATGACGCTGTGCAGGCTGTCCCAGAGCGCTACGACGCTCTCCTGGCCCATCAGGCCGTCAGGGGCGAGCAGCTCCTTGGCACGGCGCAGGTACTGGCGGGCGAAGTCGTCGTTGTGCAGCAGGTTGTGGAAGATGCCGGTGGGGTAGTTGTAGCCGTTGTCCTTCGTCAGGTTGTTCTCCTGGACGTTCTCCAGGATGACCTCCGAGTCCCAGCAGAGGAAGCGGAAGCCCTTGCAGTCGGCCCCGCGGCTACGCAGGGCGTACCAGTTGTGGTGGTCCCAGTCGGTGTTGCCGGCATAGTGGTTGATGAGCATGTAGTCTATGAAGGCGGGAATGTCGAGCAGCGAGTCCTTCAAGGCTGCGTAGGCCTCGTCGGGCGCGGAGATGAGCGTGCCGTCGCCCGCCAGGAAGACGGAGCCCGACCCTCCGACGATACCAGCCAGCCGCGTCATGCGATACCAGGCGGCGAGGGTGCCCTCGCTGCTTTCGAAGTGGTTGCCGCCCGACTCCTCAATCTTGATGACGTCGACGTCGGCCTTCTCTCCGCCTATGTGGTCCTTGCCGAACTGGTCGTCTACGCGCTCGGCCAAGTTGTAGAGTCCCCAGTACATACCGTTGAGGAAGAGGTTGACGTAGCGGGCATTGACGCTGGTGCGCCCCAGGCTGTTCTGCAGGCGCCGGGCCCACACGTCGCGGGTGTACTGCGCTTTCTTGCGGTTGCCGCTGTCCCAGTGCTGCCAGGAGTTGCCGAAGTGGCAGCGCAGCACGAGCTGGTCGAACTTGGCGGGCTGGTCTTCGCCGAAGAGCGGATACTTCAGCGTCTTGGGGCCGTACTTCTCCTTGAACACCAGGCGGAAGGAGTGCTTGGGGTTCTTCTCGGGCAGACGACCGTGGCCGCCGTGCAGGCGAAGGCCGCAGGAGACGGAGAAGCCCTCGTCGGTAGCATCGCCGCCCGAGGGCTGTATCAGCTCTACGCTGGCGGGCCGTGTCCATCCGTGGCCGGTGTCATCGCCCACGGGCGGACCGGTGAAGATGTAGATGCCACCGCGCACGGAGTCGTTCTCGTGGCTGAAGAGGTTGCCGGGGTCGGTGGCGATGCTCACCACGGGCAGCGACCGCAGGCCCTCGATAATCTTCGGGCGCAGCGTGGGGTCGTCGGTCATCTCCGGGTCCATCTCGTAGTCGGCCTTGGCAGTGCCGCTGATGGTGGTGTAGCTGCCCCAGGTCGAGGGATAGCCCGGGGGCGTGTTCGACTGCCTGAGTATGTCGTTGACGAAAAGATAGGTGGCTGTGGAAACGGGAGTGAGGCGCAGGTCGCCGCCAAAGATGGCCGCCCGCACGATGGTGGTGCCGCCGATGTCGAGCGGTGTGCCGTCGTAGACCGCGCTCGAGGCCGTGGGCTCGCTGCCGTCGAGGGTGTAGCGCAAGGTGGCGTCGCCCTCCACGTCGGCTTCGATGGTCAGGGCGAACGGCTCGTCATAGAACCCATGCTGATGGCTGAAAACGACGTCCTGAGCCTGTGTCCGCCAAGGCAGGAGGACACAGGTCAGGACGAGCCCCCACCAACCTCCCCCTAAAGGGGAGGCTACGGTCAGGGCACGAAATAAAGGGTTAAGGTTCATGGGTTATGGTGTAGTTCTGGCGTTGGCCGCCATGATGCTTATGACGTTGGAGATGTCGGCCACGTCGACCGAGCCGTCGCCGTTGACGTCGGCGTTGCCCGATGCTTCGGGAATAGTGGCGCCGGCCATGACGCTGATGATGGTCGAGATGTCGGCCACGTCGACCACGCCGTCGCCGTTGACGTCGCCCTCGATAAATTCGGGCTCCACCGCCTTGAGGCTGCACTCCAGCAGGAGGAACTCGTCGAAGCCGCCGATGGCATCCTGATTCTGGAAACTGATGACGTAGCGCCCGGCGGCATCGACGGTGAAGGGCAGTTCAAAGAGCTTTGCCGAGGTCACGCTGGCCGAGGTAGAGCCGTTGGCATTGGGTGTGGCCGTGGTCGAAGCCGATGTGGCAATGACCTCGCCAGTCGCGTAGTCGAGAATCTGAGCCTTGTACTTCGGCGAGTTCTTCCAGGCAGCCATGGAGTAGTCGAGCACGTAGTCGCCGGGCTCCAGCGTCAGCGGGAAGGCATTCTGGCGGCCATACTCGGCCACGCCGTCGCGCCAATAGATGGCCTTACCCTGGTGGCCGTTGAAGCCGTTCATGGTGCGGGCGCCCTGGCTGTAGGAGTTAGGATATTCGTGGACATCGCCGTTCTCCTGCACGCAGCGCCAGCCCGGAGGCATGGTGCCGGCCACGACGGTCTCGAAGTTGAGCTTGTACAAGACGCCCTTCTCGGCATAAACGGGCTTCAGGGTGACGTTGTCGTTGGGCATGACGAAGCAGAGGCGCTGGGTGCCGGGTGTCAGACGCTGGGCGTCGGAGGCCGGGAACAGTCCTCCGTTCTCCAGCGAGAGGGTCTTGCCCAGGGTGTAGAACACCGAGTTCACCAGTCTCAGCTCGGTCAGCTCGAATCCCTTGGCCGCCTCTATGTCGAGCGTGATGGTGTCGCCCTCGGCGGCCTCTTCCTTGTCGGCAGTGATGACGCCGCCCTCATTGTCCTGCAAGGAGACGTAGTAAGTCATCGGTGCCACGTCCTTCGGCCGGTAGCTCACCTGGTCGATATACATGGGCAGCGAGCCGGAGTTCTGGATGACGAGCTCGTTGGTGCCCTCGTTCATCGTGGCCTCCACCCTGGCGTAGCGCCACTCGTTGGTATTGGTCTTGGCACAGCTTACCGTGCTGGTCGTTCCGTTGACGGTGATTTTGACGTTACCCGCCTTCGAGGTGCAGGTGTAGCGCACGGAGATCACGTAGTCGCCGGCCTGGTTGGCGTCGAGCTCGAGCTGGTGTCGCAGCGAGGCGCCGCTGTTGGTGCCCATGTCGACGAATCCGTTGCCGGCATGGCCGATGACGCTGGGGTACTGGCCGTATTGGTCGGTGCAGCAGTTCTTCACGTTCTTGAAGTCCATGTCCTCAGCCTCGATGAGTATTTCCCCTCTCCATGCCTCGGGCTGTTTGGGCAGTTCCAGGGGCTTGAGCTCGATGGCGTCGGTCTTGTCTGAGCGGTCGGCGCTGCCCGAGCAGCTGACGGTGAGGTCGAGTCCGCCGCAGTGGCGCACGATGATGGTGTCGATGCCGGTGTCGGCGCCGTAGCGCTGCGTGGCCGTGGTGCTGGAGTAGTTCTTGGCCGACGAGTGCTTGGTGAGCTTAAGGACAGGCTCTGCCGAGCATCCGCGAATGATGATGGTGTCGAGGGCCATGCTGACGGTGTCGTTATAGTTTCTTCCGGCGTAGCTCCATGTGCCGGCGCGATAGTTGTTGAGGTAGAAGTCGATGTGGTCGGCATACTCGCGTATGAGTCCGCTGGAGAGTTTGCCGTATCGCAGTTCCATCTCGTCGCAGGTGTTGTACTCCAGGGGCATGACGGCCTCGGCGCGCTGCTTGCCGTTGAGGTAGGAGTGGGGGTTGTAGGTGACGAGCTGGTTACGGTATCGGTTGACGTACAGGTCGCCGGTCGACACCTTGGGGTATCGGGTCTGGAAGTCGCTCAGCTTCTTGGTCTCGGTGCTCCAGCGCGAGGTGTAGTTGCTCTTCTTCACCTGCAGGGGAATGGCTTTTGCTGCGTCGTCGTAGAGGCCGGTGACCATGGGGATGGCGCCGTAGCGTCCCGTCGACTTGAAGTAGCAGTAATTGTTCATCCACTGTCCGTTGCCCCGGTTCATGGGGTCGGTCTGCTTGTAGAGTCCGTCGTAGAGCGAGCCCCAGGTGGCATACTTGTCTTCGTCGTCGCCGCTGGTCTTGTCGTTGATGATGACTATCTGGGTCTTCCCGACCACTTCCTCGCGGGTGGGAATATACATGGTTCCGTCGACAATCTTCCGGAACATGTCTATCCACACGCCGTTCATGTTGGCGAATCGTGCCCAGTTACGGCGTCGGTAGTTGTTGTCGACGGTGGTCTGGCTGCTCTCGTACATGCACTCGCGGTTCCAGGTCAGTTCGGGTCCGTCCCATACGGAGCCGCCGTTGACGCAGGTCTGCTCCATCACCGTGCCGATGCCGGCGGCGGCGGGATAGACGCACTTGCCCTCGCCCATGATGTCGTCCATGGCGCCGTTCCATCCGCAGTTGTCGTAGCGCACGCCGTAGGCCCTGGTCAGTCCGCTGATGAAGGGTCCCCAGGAGACGCTCTCGTTGTTGTAGAAGCACGACGAGGTGGTGTACTTATAGAGGAAGAGCATGTTCTCGGGATAGTTCTTGCAGGCCTGTAGGAACTTGCTGTTGCGCTTGAGCTCGCCGATGGGGTTGAGGCCGTGGCTCCAGATGTTGCCGCAGAAGGAGACGGTGAGCACGCCGCCATACTGGTGGGACATCTCTACGAGCCGGGCGAAGAGGGCCCAGCGGTCGGTCTGCGTGGCCGACGACTTGTCGCCGCTCTCGTCGAATCCCCAGAACTGCTCGGCGTAGTTCCATCCCAGAAAGTTGGGGAACTTCTTGAAGAAATACTCGAAGGTGGCCATGTCGTAGTCCTGTATGTGGGTGTGTCCTCCAGAGGCGGGCTGGCACGAGAACCACACGCCGTTCTTCTGGCACACCGTTCCCCACGACTTGTAGGTCTGGAAGGCGTAGTGGGGCATCTTGTATCGCTCACGGGCCTTGTCGTATCCGCACGAGAGCGACAGGTTCATGCAGACGTAGGGGCGGATGTCCTCGGGTATGAGGTCGATGATTTTCTGCGGGTCGGCCTTGTACCATACGTCGACGTGGATGAACCACAGGGGGTGTTGTGCATCGATGGGTCGGCGCTGCTGGGCGCTGACGGTCGTCAGGGTGGCGCAGAGCAGGAAGAACAGGCAGAGGCCACGCAGGAGCTTTGACGAAATCTGTTTCATGGGTGTTGGGTGGGTATAAATATTTTTACTTTTACTTGGCGGTGGCGGCCTCGCAGGCCGCACAATGAACGAAAAGAATTATGGCGTTCACTATTGGTGGTGGGTGGTGGGTGTTAGGTAGTGGGTGTTAGGTGGGTGAATTAAGAAATTCGGTGCAAAGGTAAAAAGAAATTCTGTTAGTTGCAAGCGTTTTGCGTTTCCTTTTATTTATTAAATGTGTCAGCATTGTGGCGTAGGCGGGGCGGGCCTGTAAAAACGGGACACGGATGCCGCCTTCCATTGTGCGGCATCCGTGTCGGGATGTACTACCCCTTTTGGGGGGAAATCATGGCGTTTACTCCTCGTCGACGACGGGCAGTCCAGCCAGTCGGCGTGCGGCGTTGGCCATGATGGTGATGATGTTCGAGATGTCGGCCACGTCTACTGCGCCGTCGCCGTTCACGTCGCCGGCCGGGTCGTTGGTGCCGGCGGCCATGATGGTGATGACATTCGAGATGTCGGCCACGTCTACTGCACCGTCGCCGTTCACGTCGCCCTTCAGGGTCTCAGGCAGTACGGGATAGACATATCCGGGCATCGGGGCAGTCATCTCGAGAGCGACCTTGCTGAAGAAGTACTGTCCGTTGTCGGAGGCGAAGTGTACGCCCAGCTTCAGGACCTCGTCTTCACCCACGGCGATGTTCTCGAAGACGACGGGATGGTTGTCGCCCATGTCATACTGTGCCCAGTAAGCCAGGTCTTCGCGTCCGTCGTACTCACCCTCGGGCGTGTTGGCGGTCTTGTAGTAAGCGAAGGTCTCGCCTGAAGGCTCTACGTTGTCCCAGCGTGCGGCATAGATGGTAGCGCGATAGATGCCCACGGGCAGGCCGGTAATCTCGTTGGTCTCCACGTTGCCCTCGTTGTGGTAGATGGTGAAGGCGCAGTCCTCAGAGACACCCTGGATGTGGTTCGTGCCGCTCCACTCGATCCAGAGGCCAGTAGCGCCCTCGATGTTCCATCCGGGAACGTTGTCGTTGTTGCATCCGTTGGGATAGTAGATGGCGTAGATGTTGGGGTTCTTCACGTAGACGGTCATGTCGACGGGGTCTACGGTGGTCTCGAGGGTCTCCTCGTTCACCACGGGCTGGAAGACGGAGGGTGCAGCTGAGTTCAGGTCGTTGTAGATGCGGGCCTTGATGCGCTGCTGTACGCGCTCGGCCAGTGCGTCGTCGTCCTCAAGGGCATTGAGAGCTGCCATGACGTCGGCATCGGTCTCGCTGACACCGGGCAGGGCCTTCAGGGCCTCGGCACCGCGGCGCAGACGCTCGACGAGCACCTTGATACCGGTATCCTGATTCTTCGACTCACCCTGGGTGAAGAGCTTGCTGGTCAGGTTGGCAATGTCCACGAGCTCGGCCACGGCGGCGGCAATCTGTGCGTCGTCGGTCAGCACGTCATACTCGTAGAAGAGCTGCCACTGGGGATCGCCCTCGGGATCCTCGTTCATGTTGCGCCACTCGGAAGTGCCGTGATACTTCTCGACGAGGGTCTTCAGCTGGGCAAAGAGTTCGAGCTTGGTGAACTTGGTAGCCTTCGAGGGGTCGCCGTCGGGCATCTCGTTCTGGCGCACCACGTCGATGGCCTTCTTGATGGCTGCGTCGTAGGCGTCGCAGTTGCTGCGGTGGTCCTGCAGGGCCTTTATGGCGGCCTCTACTGCTGCGGCGGCATCCTTGAACTGCGAGGGATTGGTGTAAGACTGCATCTCAGACTCATACTGCTGGACGGCAGCTGCCAGTGCGCTGTAGGCATCGCCTGCATAGCGCTCGTCGGCGTTGGCCTCGAGGGCGGTCTTGGCGGAAGCCAGTGCATTGTTCAGAAGGGTGATGAACTCCAGACCGGCCACGTTGGGCATGTAGGTCACCTTGACATTGGCGATGAGCACCTCGTTGAATCCCGGACGGTCCCAGCGCACGATGTACTTGCCGTCGGCCTCGGGGATGAAGTCGATGGAGGTCTTCGTGGAGCCGGTGACGACGGAACCACCCGCGCCGTTCACGTTAGGCTTGTTCTGAACGGTCTGCGTGAGCAGTGCGTTCTCCGTGTCGTCGGCGCTGAAGACCTTCAGGTCGAGCGTCGAGCCGTTGTCCTTCCACATGGCGCTGTTGAAGGAGATGACATACTTCTTGCCAGCCTCCAGGTTCAGCTCGTAGCCCTCGGTGCTGCCGTACTCGGCATAGCCCTCGCGTAAGTAGAGACCCTTGGTGAAGTCGCCGCCGGTACCGAAGTCGAACATACGGGCGCCGCTGGTGTAGGTGGTGCCTCCAGGACGGTCTTCCTCTCCGAACTTCACGAAGAAGCCTTCGGGAATGGCACCTGATGCACAGTTGGCAAAGTATTCGGGAGCAATGAGCTCGGCAATCTGTTCGGCGGGGTCGAAGCTGGACTGTCCCACGCTGATCTTGAACTTGAACTCGCCGAAGATCTCGTCGGCCATGATTTCCTCGCCATAGACCTTGGTGATGACAATCTCGCACTCGCCGTTGGGCAGCGAACCGGTAGCGCTAATCTCCTTGGCATAGCCGCTGGAGGGGCTGACGGTGAGGGCAGAGCCGTTGGCCGTGACCTCAATCTTAGAGCAGTCGACGGGCTTGTCGAACACCATGTTGATGGGTGTATTCGAGCTGAGGTTGAACGAGCCCTCCTCGGGGTCGCTCTTCATCAGCGTCGGCGTGACGTAGGCGTAGGGATAGGGCTCCTGGTAGAGGTCCTCGTTCTGCACGTCCTCGTTGTAGGTAGCAATGCCGGTGAAGTCGCTCACGGGGTTGCCGGCGTTGTCGCCAGCGGTGTAGGTGATGTTCAGGCTGTTGCTGAACGACACCTCGACGGTGGCACCGTCCTCAATCTCCTCTTCAGTAAAGATGTAGAAGCGACCGTCGTCGCAGCCCTCGACGCTGTAGACAGCGACGGGCTGGCCGTTCACCTTGACGGTGACGCAGCTGTTGTCGAAGATGATACGCTTGGAACCGGTCTCGCTGACCATGGCGGGGAGGTTGGTGTCGAAGCCGAAGTTGAGCAGGATGACGTCGCCGCTGTACTCGGCAAAGACGCCCACCTTGAACACCTCGAAGCGGATGTTGTCGAAATAATAGGTATTGGCACCCGTGTGGTCGTCGGGGTTCAGGTTGAAGGCCACCGAGAGGAACTTCTTCTCGTCAGTCGACTGCTGGGCGGTCACCTCACCCTCCTTGGTGAAGGTCTGCCAGCTGGTGCTGAAGGCGATGTTGCCAAACAGATCGTAGTGGATGTAGTCGCTGGGCTCGGCATGCGCCTGGGTGCCCACGGTGGCCACCTCGTCGGCCTTGTAGTCGAAGCTGACGCGATACTTGGCACCGGCCATCAGCGGCTCGTTGAAGCGGAACCAGAACTGGTTGTCGTAGTCGTTGGCCACCTTGTCGGTAGTAGCAACGACAATGCCGCGCGAACCATCTACACCGGCACCGTCCTCGATGACGGAGGGCTCGGGGTTGCCCTGGGCAATCTTCGAGAAGAAGCTGCTCACGTCGTCACCCTCCATGTCGCCGTTGTTGATGAGGTTGGTCCAGCCCACCTGCTGGGCGGGGCTGAGCATCTCGGCCTCAAGGGAGTGGACAATGACCTGCGTGTTGTAGGCCGAACCCTTGATGGAGTGGAAGTGGACAAAGCCATAATCCTTCTTAATCTTGGCCAGGTTGATGACAATCTCGCCGTCGTCGGCCACGGTGTAGTAATCCTCAGCCCATGTGCCGGCATTGGGGATGACCAGACACTGAGCGTCGGCCTTGTTGGCATTGAACTGACCTTCCTGAACCATACGGTTGATGAAGATACGGGGGTTGGAGCCGTTGGGATTACCATCGGCGTCGCATCCCTCCATGTTCACGTAGAGCTTGGTGTAGTTGCTCAGGTCTGCAAAGTTATTACAGCTGGTGTCGCCAATAGGGCAGGAACTGGCCATGTCGAAGTCGAAAGCGGCTTCGAAAGAGCCCGTTTCCACGGCGTCAGCACCAAACCCGGTGTACGTGCGCCACATGTCAGCAGAAAGCTGAACACGATCAGCGGCACTCACGTTCATTGCACCCGCTACCATAAGCAGCAGAGCAAGTAACAAGTGGTTAGCTTTTCTCATAATTAAAAGTTTTTGGTTAATAAATTTAATTGTTCGCTTCTTATTAATAACAATTCTGGCCGCAAAGTTAAGGCTCTTCCGCGAATCGGACTTTCTGTTTTGTATCAACGTGTTTCGTTTTTGTGAAAAAGCACCCGCCCACGCCCCGCACGCAAAATTATTGCACATGGAGCCGCGGGGGGGGGGGCGGTGGGCGGTGGGGGAGGAATTAGACAAGCTAGATTCCCTACATTCCCTTCAAGGCGGTGGGCGGTGGGGGAGGAATTAGACAAGCTAGATTCCCTACATTCCCTTCA
>CAMPCG010000075.1 GCA_946644025.1 uncultured Prevotellaceae bacterium
GTACGCTGCTTCTTGTACTACTTCTTCTGTCTATGTAAGCGTTTCAAAGAACTCTAATTGATGTCTCTCGCGTTTTTGAGCGAAAGCGGATGCAAAGGTACGGTGTTTTCAAGAAAGTGCAAAATATTTTTTGGTTTCTTAAGAAAAACCATACCGATTTTAATCCTATTAACAAAATTAACTTCTTCTATCGCCCAAAATACGCAGAAGATGGATGAAAAGGTTGATGAAATCGAGATAGAGTGAGAGTGCTCCCATGAGGGCTATTTTCTGTGCGTTTTCACCTGCATCGGTGGCCTGTAGAAGCATGACTTTGATTTTCTGTGTGTCGTATGCCGTGAGTCCGACGAAGATGAGCACTCCAGCGTAATTGAGTATCAACTGCAATCCTGAGCTCTGTGTAAAGATATTCACGATAGAGGCTATGATGAGTCCGATGAGTGCCATTATGAGATATTTTCCCCACGATGTGAGGTCGGTCTTTGTGAAATAGCCGTATGCAGCCATTGCTGCGAATGTTCCAGCCGTGATGAAGAATACGCTTACGACGGACGATGATGTATAGACCATCAAGATGAATGAGAGCGTTGCTCCGTTGATGACCGAATAGAGGATGAACAGGAGTGTGGCCACCGTGAGTGAGAGCCTGTTGATGGCTGCCGTGACGGTGAAGACGAGTACCAGCTCGGCAATGATGAGTCCCCAGAAGAGAGCCTGATTGGTGACTATTGCCGTAAGGATGGTTTCGTTCGTCGCTACGTAATAGGCGGTGAAGGCAGTGATGACGAGAGCGAAAGTCATCCAGAGGTAGACTTTTCGCATGAGTACTGGAAAGGCTGCAGCGGCCTCGAGCTGCTGTTCGCGGTTGACTGATGTTGATAATTCTCTGTAGTCCATAATTAATTAAAAATGTGTAATGATGTTATTTACGTTTCCGGCCTTCAGCCACTTGCCCTCCCCTGGCGGGGGGGATGGTGGCAATGGGCAGTATGGTCTTAATTCATGCTTTCTATTGTGTTGTTGTAAAAGTCCGGTGCAAATTTACGCATTAATTTTTTATATGTGAGACTGGTGTTTGATTTTTTAGATAAATTTGTGCAGAAAAGTTGGTTTTAAGCATTTTTATATCATTCCCCCTTCCCCATTATCTCTATTTTGCTTACCTTTGCCACGATTAGCATTATCTTTCTGTTGTGAGCTACGCCGACGTCATTCTTCCCCTTCCTTTGGAAGGTCTTTTCACCTACTTCCTCCCCCACCCTTTGCAAGGACTGGTTCAGGTGGGTGTCCGCGTGGTGGTGCCCTTTGGCCGCAGCAAGCGCTACGTTGGGCTGGTAGCCCGTCTGCACGACGAGAAGCCCCAAGACTATGAGGTAAAAGACCTCCTCCAGGTGATGGACCGTCGGCCTATTGTCCTTCCAAGCCAGTTACGCCTGTGGCAGTGGATGTCCGACTACTATATGTCTCCCCTCGGTGAGGTCTACAAGGCAGCGTTGCCCTCTGGTCTGAAGGCTGAGGAGGGCTACAAGCCACGCACCGACACCTACATACGCCTGACGCAGCCCTTCCATAGCGAGCAAGCCCTCCACGCAGCGCTCGACATGCTGGCACGTGCTACCAAGCAGCAAGCGGCATTCACTGCCTACCTTCAGCTTTCGGGCTGGGACCTTTTAGAAAATGGCAATGAGATAAACGAGGTATCTCGAGAAGAGCTGCTCAACGTCAGCGGTGCCACCCTACCGGTTGTGAACGAGCTGTGCAAGCGCGGACTGCTGGAGACCTACGAGGTGGAGGTGGGCCGTCTGAACCACGGCGGCCAGCCCCACCCCGAGCTGATTAAGAAGCTGAGCACGGTTCAGCAAGATGCCTACAACAAGGTGCTGCTCTCGATGATGAAGCACAAGGTGACGCTCCTTCACGGTGTGACCGGCAGCGGTAAGACAGAGCTCTACATGCACCTCATCCAGCGTGAGCTGGAGCGCCACCGCCAGGTGCTCTACCTGCTGCCCGAGATAGCGCTCACGGTTCAGATGATGGACCGTCTGCGCCGTGTCTTCGGCGACCGTCTGGGCATCTACCACTCCCGCTACAGCGACGCCGAGCGCGTTGAGATATGGCAGAAGCAGCTGTCCGAGTGTCCCTACGACATCATCCTCGGTGCCCGTTCTGCCGTTTTTCTTCCCTTCCAGCGTCTTGGGCTGGTCATCGTCGACGAGGAGCACGAGACCAGCTTCAAGCAGCAAGACCCCATGCCACGCTACCACGCCAGGAGCGCTGCCATCATGCTTGCAACGCAGACCGGCCCCGACTGCAGCGTGCTGCTGGGCACAGCCACCCCCTCGATGGAGACCTACCACAACGCCAGCAAAGCCAAATACGGGCTGGTAGAGCTCAAGGAGCGACATCAGGGTATCGAACTGCCCGAAATACAGGTAGTGGACATTCAGGACCTGCGCCGCCGCAAGATGATGCGCGGTCCCTTCTCACCATTATTATTAGCGCGCGTGCGCGAGGCCTTGGAGAGCGGCCAGCAGGCCATCCTCTTCCAGAACCGCCGCGGCTGGGCTCCGGTGGTGATGTGCCGCCAATGCGGATGGGTGCCCCACTGCGAGCACTGCGACGTGAGCCTCACGCTCCACCGCACCACCAACCAGCTGACGTGCCACTACTGCGGCTTCACCTACCGTGTGCCCGCAGAGTGTCCGGCTTGCGGCAGCAAAGAGCTGCAGGGCCGGGGCTTCGGCACGGAGAAGATTGAGGACGAGATACGCGACCTGCTGCCCGACGCCCGCATAGCGCGCATGGACCTCGACACCACGCGTACGCAGCACGGCTACGAGCGCATCATCAACGACTTCGCCTCCGGCCGCACCAACCTGCTCATCGGCACCCAGATGATTAGCAAGGGCCTGGACTTCGACCGTGTCTCCGTGGTGGGCATCCTCGACGCCGACGCCATGCTCAACCAGCCCGACTTCCGCGCCTACGAGCACGCCTACACGATGATGATGCAGGTGAGCGGACGTGCCGGGCGCAAGGGCAAGCGCGGACTGGTAATCCTGCAGACGCGCGACCCCAGTCAGTCGGTGATAAGCCACGTGGTGAGAAACGATTTCCAGGCTTTCTACAACGAACTGGCCGACGAGCGGCTGGCCTTCCGCTATCCGCCCTTCACCCGGCTCATCTATGTGTACCTGAAACATAAGAGCGACGGCGTTGCCGACACCGCCGGACTGGAGATGGGCAGCCGTCTGCGCCAGTGGTTCGGCGGCCGCGTGCTGGGCCCCGACAAGCCCCCCGTGGCCCGCGTCAAGTCGCTGTGCATACGCAAGCTGGTGCTGAAGCTGGAGCCCGGCTTGGACATCGGTCTGGCCAAGCAATACCTGCGCGCCGCCCAGCAGCAGATGATGCAGGACAAGCGCTATGCCTCGCTGCAAATATACTACGATGTAGACCCGCTATAAAGCAAACCGGGACGCTGTGTGTGTGTGCGTCCCGGTTTGCTTTATCTCAAAATGGTCGTCTACTTGTAAAGGTATCGCTTGATGCTCTTCTTCGGCGTCTTGGCGAACTCCTCTTCATAAATCTCTATCTCGCTGATTTTCTCGTAGGCCGGCAGCGTCTGGTTAAGCGAGTTGCGGTTTTGCTCCATGATGCCCTCCAGGTCTTCACGGGTGAACTTCATCAGCCTTGCCTCTTCCACGTCGGGATGCACCAGTGCCACGATTTTCGAGTCGCGCTGCACGACGATGCTCTCCGATACCAGCGTCATGGAGTTGAGCTTGTCCTCTATCTCCTCGGGGTAGATGTTCTGCCCGTTGGCGCCGAGCAGCATGTTCTTCGACCGTCCGTTAATGTATACGTTGCCATCTTCGTCCATCGTTCCCAGGTCGCCGGTGTGATACCATCCGTCCTTGTCGAGTGTCTCGCGTGTGGCCTCCTCGTTCTTGTAGTATCCCAGCATGACGTTCAGTCCCTTTGCCAGAATCTCTCCCGGCACGGACGATGGGTCGGGCGAGTCAATCTTCACCTGCATGTGCTGCACGGCGCGCCCGCAAGAGCCCGGCGCGAAGGTATGCCAGTCGCTGTAGCAGATGATGGGCGCACACTCGGTGGCTCCATAGCCCACGGTGTAGGGGAAGTTGATGCGCCTGAGGAACGACTCAACCTCCTGGTTGAAGGCCGCACCGCCGATGATGACCTCGTACATGTTGCCGCCAAAGGCCTTGAGCACCTCCTGGCAAATCATCTCGCGCACCTTCTGCGAGATGATGGGCATCTGCAGCAGCAGTCTCATGCGGTTGTTCTGTATCTTGGGGAACACCTTCTTGCGTACAATCTTCTCGATGACCAGCGGCACGGCGATGACCACACGGGGTTTCACCTCAGCCAGGGCCTGTGCAATGATGGCCGGCGACGGTGTGCGGGTAAGGTAGAACACATGACAGCCATGGAGGAACTCGAAGATGAACTCGAAGGCCATGCCATACATGTGGGCCATGGGCAGGATGGAGATGATGTTGTCGCCCTTGCAGATGGTGCTGCCCAGCACCTGACAGGCGAAGTCATAGTTTGACCACAGGGCACGGTAGGGAATCATCACGCCCTTGGAGAATCCCGTGGTGCCGCTGGTAT
This sequence comes from uncultured Prevotellaceae bacterium, assembly GCA_946644025.1. Next base: position 4,636 of record CAMPCG010000075.1, read on the forward strand.
AGTTGATGAGGGCCAGCTCGTCGGGGCTCTGCTCGATGTAATAATCAATGTGCTCCTTGCGGAAATACTTGGGGAACTTCTGTCCGTAGAGCGCGTTAAGGTTCTCGCGGGCATAGGTCAGCTTCTCCGAGCGCGACAGCAGCAGCGTGTAGTCGGTGCTTCTGATGATGCCCTCCAGTCCCGGCATCAGGCTGGCGTCGATGGTGCCTGCCACGTGGTCGCCGGCGAAGAGCAGCTTCGCGTCGGAATGGTTCACGATGTTGTGTATCTGTTCGGGCATGAACTCGTGCAGTATGGGCACGGCGATGGCCCCGTAGGTGAGCGTGGCGAGGAAGGCCACGGCCCACTGGCTGCTGTTGCGGCCACAAAGGGCAATCTTGTCGCCCTTCACCACCCCAGAGTTCTCGAACAGTATGTGGATTTTCTCTATCTTGCGCGCCACGTCGTGGTATTGCAACGTCTGGCCCTTATAGTCGGTCAGCGCATCCAAGTCCCAGAAGTCGATGATGCTCTTCTGGATAAGCTGGTTAAAGCTGGGAACGTTTTCCATAATTCTCATTCGGTTAATCGTCGGTACAGTCCTTTCCCACCATTGGTGGGACAGGTGTTAAGCGTACAAATATCGTTTGATGCTCTTCTTCGGTGTCTTTGCAAACTCCTCCTGCTGCAGCTCTATGCGGCTGATGCGCGAGAAGGCAGGCATCTGGTGGTTCAGGTTCTGGCGGTTCTGCTCCATGACGGCCTCCAGTTCGTCTCGCTGCAGCCCCGAGCTCTCGTCCTGGTCGGGATAGACGAAGGCCACCATCTGCTCTCCACGCTGCACCACCAGGCTCTCGCTGACCATGGGCATGGAGTTGAGCAGGTCCTCAATCTCCTCTGGGTAGACATTCTGCCCGTTGGCGCCCAGCAGCATGTTCTTGATGCGGCCACGGATGAAGATATGGCCTCCGGCATCCATGGTCCCAAGGTCGCCGGTGTGGTACCATCCCTCGCTGTCGATGGCCATGCGCGTGGCGTCCTCGTTCTTGTAGTAGCCCAGCATGAGGTTCGTCCCGCGGGTGACAATCTCGCCCGGCACGTTCTCAGGGTCTTCGCTGAGTATGCGCACCTCCATGTTGTCGAGCACCTGCCCGCACGAGCCCGGCATGAAGTCGTGCCAGTCGCTGTAGCTGATGAGCGGTGCGCACTCCGTCGAGCCGTAGCCCACGGTCAGCGGGAAGCCGATGGACAGCAGGAACTGCTCCACCTCCTTAGACAGGGCCGCACCACCGACGATAACTTCGTAGGCCTGGCCGCCAAAAGCCTCGCAGACCAGCTGGCAGACACGTTCCTTCACCTTCTTCTGAACCACGGGCATAGAGAGCAGCAGCTTCATGCGCGGCGAGTTGAGGTAGGGGAACACCTTCTTGCGGATGATTTTCTCGACAATCAGCGGTACGGCGATGACCAGCGACGGGTGTATCTCGGTGTAGGCCTGGGCAATGAGCGACGGCGACGGCAGCCGGTTGAGGAAGAAGAGATGGCAGCCGTTGCAGAATCCGAAGATGAACTCTATCGACAGCCCGTACATGTGGGCCATAGGCAGGATATCGAGCATCGACGAGCCGCTCTTCACGTGCATGCCCAGGCGGCGCAGACAGAAGTCCAGGTTGCCCCAAAGCGCCCGGTAAGGCAGCATCACGCCCTTGGAGAACCCCGTCGTACCGCTGGTATAGTTGATGAGGGCCAGCTCCTCGGGCTCGTCCTCATAATAGCCGAAGTCCTCCTTGCGGAAGGCACAGGGAAACCGCTCCCCAAAAAGCATGTTCAGATGCTCGCGGGCATTGGTCAAGTCGTCGGAGCGCGACATGAGCAGCGAGAAGTCGGGCAGGAACACGATGCCCTGCAACTGCTCCATGTGCGAATGGTCGATATCACGCGCCACATAGTCGCCCACGAACAGTAGCCGGGCGCCTGAGTGATTCACAATATTATATATCTGTTCCGCATTGAACTCATGGAGTATGGGCACCGCCACGGCCCCGTAGGTCAGCGTGGCCAGGAAAGTCACTGCCCAATGGGCCGAGTTGCGGCCGCAAATGGCGATCTTGTCGCCGGTCTTGACGCCACTGTGCTCAAAGAGAATATGGAGTTTCTCTATCTTTCGGGCCACATCGTGAAACTGCAGCGTCTGCCCCTGATAGTCGGTAAGAGCATCGCTATCCCAGTTATTTACAATGGCATCGTAAATGTATTTATTGAAACTTGAACAGGCGTTCATTGCACAATTTTCGAAATTTTGTGCAAAGGTACGGCCTTTTCTGCACAAAACCAAAAAATTCGTGCATTATTTTCCACATTAACGTATTTTAGCAGGGAATGTGAAGGGGGAGCGAAAGGGAAAGTGAAACCGCCGTCAGTCCTATTGCTGACATCAGAGGTAAGGGAGTCTGCCGCTCACCCCGCCCCGCTAAGGGGAGGGGTGAGCGGCAAGCTGTTTCCTTCATTTAAAGAACACGTTTAATGTCATTACTCGAGGGGTATCTCGGGGTGCTGCACTGCCAGGGGCAGGTCTTTCTGCGACAGGTAGAACATATAGAGGATGACGGGCTTCGAGCCGCGGTTCTCGCCGTGGTGGATGGTGTTCACCATTTCCACTACGGCCTCGCCCTCATGCACCACCTTCTCCTTGCCGTCCTGGCCGATGATGGTCAGCTCGCCCTGCACCAGTATGCCGTAGTTCATCACAGGGTGGTGGTGCCAGCCCAGCTTCTTCCCGGCGGGGAACACGTATTTCACGGCTACCAGTTCGGGACGTCCCTGCAAATAGTCGGGCAGCTCCACGCCGTCCCAGCTCTGGCTGGTACGTATCAGTTCGGAAGACTGCACCTGCTGCACTTCTTCCTTCGGAGCACGAGCCTCCCGGCAGGAGGTAAGAGAGGTACTTACTGTCATTGCGCCGCAAACGATGGCGGCGGCAAGAGTCCATTGAGAAATCTTTTTCATTGCTCTTTGTGTTTATTATTAAGTTAAAAAAATATTAGTCCTAAAGCCCCCCCTTCGGCCCCCGAGGGGACTACTATAGACTGGTCCCCACTTTACTCCCGCAAAACTATCGTAGCCCCCTCGGGGGCAGAAGGGGGGCTTGTGGTTATCAAATGATGGTGACCCTTCTCCACACCCAACGTGGTATTCTTCTCCAGGCGGCAGTCAGGACTCTGTATTTCCAGTCGATAACCCTTACGTGCTCCTTCCTGTTGACCGCCCTGACTATCTCTTTTGCTACCTTCTGGGGGTTCAGGAGCATGGGATAGTTGAAGTCGCCGCTAAGCAAGTCCGTGTCTACGAAGCCCGGGCGCAGGTCGGTAAAGACAATCTTCAGGCCGCGGCTGCGGGCCTGTTGCTCCAAGGCCTGCAGATAGACGTTCTGCAGGGCTTTGGTGGCGGAATAGGCTGGTGCGGGGCCTAACCCCTTTGTCCCGGCTATAGAGGTGATGGCTGCAATATGTCCGCTGCCCTGCTTGGCAAAGTATCGGTATGCCTCGCCTATCATCCTCGTGAAGCCGACGCCGTTGGTTTGTAGCGTGGCCAGCTCTATGTCCTCCGTCAGTTCCCTGTTTTGCTTGCCAATGCCTGAGGCATAGAAGAAGAGGTCCATGCCGCCTGTACTGCCGATGAGCCGCCGCAGGGCTTCCGTTGCCCCGTCGGCCGTTACGTCTATCCGCTCGGCGGCTATCGCTCCCATGTCCTGCAGCAGCTCCACCCTCCTGGCGGCAACACCGACCTTCCAGCCTTGCTCTGCCAAGAGCTTCGCCACTTCATGGCCGATGCCCGACGAGGCGCCTATCACTATGGCTCTCTTTTTTTTGTCCTTCATGTTTCATCGTGTCACGGGCTGGCCCTCTTTCGTCCAGGCGAGGATACCCCCCTTTAGATTGACGCACTTATAGCCTTCGCCACTCAACTTGTCGCAAGCGGCGGCAGACCGCCTGCCACTGCGGCAATAGACCGCCACGGTCCTGCCGATATGCAATGCTGCCTTGGCGTTGTCCAGGAAACCGCCCTGCTTCACATCGATATTGACAGCCCTCACTATGTGGCCGTCGCTAAACTCGGCGGCGGTTCTTACGTCAAGCACTATCACGCTGGAGTCTGAAATGAGCGATGCAAAACCAGCGACATCGACATCTTCATAGTTCTTTTGGCCGCAGGCTGATGTCAGACCTATGACAGCCAGTAAACAGGTCAATATTTTCTTCATAATGAGGTTATGGGGTTAACGGCACCCCCCTGCAGAAGCGGTGGGCTATCTGGCGGTCGTCGCCTATGTAGACCATGCGCTCCAGCCGCTGCAAGAGGGTGTACTCATCGGGATAGAGGGCGCTGTCGTCAATGACGAGCGCATCGAACTCGTAGCCGGGCTCGAAGCTGCCCACTTTGCCGAAAAGGCTGCCGCCCCCCTTGGTGGCCATCCAGAAAGCCTCCGAGAGGGTGAGGAACGGCATCTTGTGGTCGCTGCGCTGATAGTGCATCTTGCTCACCTGAATGGCATACACCATCATACGAAAGATGCTCAGGTCGTGGCCGCCGCTGATGTCGCTGCCCAGCCCCACGACGAGGCCCTCGTCGAGGTAGGTGCGTATGGGGGCCATGCCCGAGGCCACGTTAAAATTGGACGTAGGACAATGGGCCACCATCACCCCACCCTCTTTCATCAGCCTGCGCTCGTTGTCATCGCTCCACACGCAGTGGGCCATCACCGTAGGCGTCTGGCCGAAGAGACCGTAGCGGCGGTAGGCATCGCCATAGCCCTCGCTTTGGGGCTCCAACTCGCGCACCCAGGCTATCTCGGAGAGGTTTTCAGACAAGTGCGACTGCACGGGCAGCTGGTATTGACGCGCCAGACGGCCACAGGTCTGCAGCATGTCGGGCGAGCACGTGGGGACGAAGCGCGGCGTAACGATGGGGCGCACCAGACTGCGAGGGTCGCCGTATGCCTCCATCAGCTCTTCCATGCCCTTGCGGTAGCTGTCGGCGGGTTCCTGCAGGTAGTCGGGGCAGTTGCGGTCCATGGCCACCTTGCCCACCAGTGCGCCCATACCGGCCTCGCTGAAGAGGTCCATGAGCCGACGGGTGGCGGCGGTATGAATGGTGGCGAAGACGGCGGCACGCATGGTGCCCACCCGCCACAGCTGCTCAACAAAGCGGCGGTAGATGCGCTCGGCATAGTCGGCATCGCTGAACTTGGACTCCTCGGGGAAGGTGTAGTGCTCCAGCCAGGGCAGCAGCTGCATGTCCATGGCAATGCCCTGGTTGTGAAACTGCGGGGCATGGACGTGGACGTCGTTCATGGCGGGGATGAGCAACTTGTTGCCAAAGTCGGTCACGTCAGCATCGGGGCATCCCAGCGAGTCGAAGTCTGAGGCCACGGCGTGAATGCGGCCGTCGTCTGCAACGGCGACGTACCCGTTCTCAAGTGTTTCAAACCGGCTGGGCTGCGCTGTATATATAATATGTGCCTTATAGACTTTCATAAAAGCGATAGAATATCATTTGCAAAGATACGAATTTTTGGGGACCTGCAAGGGCTGCAGTGAAGGATTTTTGTATTAAATAATCATAATTGAGCAAAGTTTCACATTCGCTCGCGGCGTGCAAGGAGGTGAGTAATTGAGTCCACTTTCCCGAAAAACGGAAACGCCGGCAGTATTTTTACAAACACTGTCAGTGTTTCAAGATTTCCCCTACCCTCTCCCCATTCGATGAACGGGCAAAGACAACTTTTGCAAGGAGGGAGACCTAGAAGCCCCCAGAGGCCCCCAGAGGCCCCCCCTTCGGCCCCCGAGGGGGCTACGATAGTTTTACGGCAGTAAAGTGGGAACAGTCTATAGTAGCCCCCTCGGGGGCCGAAGGGGGGGCCTTCCCCTCGGGGGCCGA
>CAMPCG010000076.1 GCA_946644025.1 uncultured Prevotellaceae bacterium
TCGGGTCGGCGTCGGGGCCCCAGGCGTCGTTGGCAGCCTCGGCGTAGGCCAGGAACATCTCCGTGTAGCGTATGCGGGGGTAGATGTGGTACTGGGTGAGGCTGGAGCTGGGGTTCACGCTGACGTCGTCGCGGAGCAGCTTGCAGAGATAATAGCCGGTGCGTGTAGACTTCTCGACGTTGTTGAGGTTGTCGTCCAGCTTGCTGTCTTCGTTGGGCATTCCCACGCCCGTGAGGATTAAGGCCCTCTTGAACGTCATGCCGTTATAGATAATGGTGTTGGCCAGGCGCGGGTCGCGGTTGGCGTAGGGGTTCTGGGGGTCGTATCCCGACTTGGGGTCGGTGATGGGCCGTCCGTTGCTCATGGGGAAGGCGTCGACCAGGTTCTGCGACGGGTTCACCTGTCCGGCACCATAGAGTGTCGGGGGGAAGTTTGCCCGCTCCTGGTCGTTGTTGTTGTGGCGGTCTTCGCGCCACAGCATCTCGGCCATCTCGGAAGCCTCGGGGAGGAGCTTCGTCTTGTTCTTGTACCAGGTGTTGCCCGTCTTGTCGAATCCCTCCAGGCCGTTGATGCGCTTCAGGACGTTGGCACAGATTGAGGCGGCCTCGGCGGAGGTGACGCCGCTCTGGTCGCGGAAGGCGGGACTTGCTGCCAGCAGGGCCACCTGGGCCTTGATGGCCTCGGCCACCTTTCCTGAGAGGAGACCTTTGGACCTTGCGCCGAAGACGAGCTCGTAGCCGGTCTTCTCGGCACCGAGGGCCAGATACTTGGCGGGAATCTCGCTGGTGTTGCTGATGTTGGCATAGTCTGGCGGGAGCAGTGCGATGGCGCTGTCGCAGTCGGCGAAGCACTGCTTGACGCAGTCGGAGAAGAGGGCACGCGGCTGGTTGAAGTCTGAGCTACCGTCTTCAAAGGTGGTGAGCAGGGGCACGCCGTAGAGCTTGCCGTCGTCGGCATAGCCTCCGTGGGCCTGCAGCAGGTAGTAGTAGAGAAGGGCGCGAAGGCCGAGAGCCTCACCCTTCAGGCGGTCGATGAACATCTGCTGCTTTGACGTGGCGCTGGGTGCCCACTTGACGTTCTCGACGACGGAAAGGAACTTGTTGATGTACTGTATGCCGTCCTTGCAGCTGTTCCATTGCGACATGGGGTCGTAGTCGGAAGCCCACGAGCCTGTCGCCATGTTCAGATAGACGCTGCTCGTCACGTTGGTCACGGCGTCGTCGGTGGCAATGTCGGTCGTGGTGGTCGTCAGGTAGGGAAGGCGCCCGTAGCCGTACATCTGCAGGCCGTAGGCGTAGGCAGACTCTTCGTACATGGCGTTCTCCTGACGCTTGTTTTCCTCTGCGGGCTCGAACATGTCCTCGCAGGAGCAGAAAACGAGGAGACCGATAAAATACAATATAATGTTTCTTGTCTTCATCTTCTTAATATTTTTAGAGGGTTACCTTTACACCAAGATTGTAGAAGCGGGTCTGCGGCGCATAGCCGATGCTGGTCTCCATCAGCTTGCGGTTCTTCGAAATAGTGAGCAGGTCGTTTCCGTTCAGATAGACGGAGAGGGCCTTCACCCACTTGCCTTCGAACATCTGCTTGGGGAAGTCGTAGGTGAGCTGCACCTTGCGCAGGTTGAAGCGGTCTGTGCTGTAAATCCAGAACGTGGAGACCGCCGCGTTGTTGGCGTGGCTCATGGTGGTCAGACGTGGGTGGGTGGCGACGTCGGCCGTCTCGGCGGTCCAGCGGCCGCGGGCGTTGACCGAGTACTTGTCGCTGCCCTGCATGTTGTAGTAGGAGTTGTTCTTCGTGGCGTAGGCACCGAACTGTCCGTTGCCGACGATGAAGAGCGTGAAGTCCTTGTACTTGAGCGTGAGGTTGACGCCGAGCGTGAGCGGTGCGCCGTAGGTGCCGTCCTTGCCCAGGTAGACCTGGTCCTTGGTGTTGATGGTTCCGTCGCCGTTGACGTCAACGTACTTCAGGTCGCCCGGCTGGATGGTGCCGCCAATCTGCGACTTGGGCAGGCCCTCCTTCAGGGTGTACTTCGTCTTGCCGTCGGCACCGACGGTAGCGTCGAAGTCGCTGAGGGGGTAGAAACCGACGCACTGGTAGCCCCAGATGGCGTCGAGCGGGCGGCCCTCTATGCGCTGGTAGTCATACTCTACGACTTCGTCGTAAGTGGAGTTGTTGGTCTTGAGCCAAGTGCCGACGACTCCGAGCTTGGCGTGTACCTGGCCGAACTGCTTCTGGGCGGTGACGCTGAAGTCGAGGCCCTTGCGGTTCTCCACGTCGTTGTTGATGGCCGGCTTGAACGAGCTGCCCGAGAGTCCTCCCGACAGGTGAGAGGGTAGGGTAGAGGGGTTCTGGATGATGAAGCCGTCCATGTTGGTGTTGAAGAAGGTAAGCTCTGTGGAGATGAGCTTGTCGAAGAACGAGCCGCGCAGGCTTACCGACCACTCTTTGCGGTGGATGAAGTCGAGGGCGGGGTTGCGGCCCGAGCGTGAGAAGGTGAGGTCGGCCGTAGCGCCTTCGTTCCAGGTGAAGCCGCTGCCGGCGGTCTCCCACACAGCGTCGTAGATGTAGTAGTAGTTACTGTTCAGGTAGACGTCGATGTCCTCCTTGAGGTCGCTATAGGAAGCGCTGATGAGCAGGTCGTCGACGAAGCTGTCCTTCATGAAGCTCTCCTTGGCAATGTTCCATCCCAGCGTGAACGAGGGCGAGATGGCGTTGCGGTGTCCCTCGGCCAGTCTGGCTGAGTGCACGCCGGCCAGGGAGATGTCGGCAAAGTACCGGCACATATAGTCGTAGCCGGCCTGCAGGCCCAGGTTGGCGTTGGCGTAGCGGTGGTATTGGCCGCTGGACGTCGTGGTGAACATGTTTCCGAGGAGCATACCCGTCACGTGGTGCTTTCCGGCGAACGTGTTCTCGTAGTCGAAGTGTCCGTTCCAGCTGATGGTCTGGCGGTAGGCGGAGTTCGACATGTTCATGTGTCCGGTGATGATTTCGTCGCCCTGCTGCTTGAGGGCCACGATGGCGTCCTTAGCGTTGTAGTTACTCCAGGTGGGGATGAATACCGCATACTTGTTGTCGTAGGACAGGCTGTAGTTGGCGGCATAGTCGATGGAGAACATCGTCTTGAAGGAGAGTCCCTTGAGGAACTTGTTCATGTCGTAGTTGATGCCAGCGTCGAACTGGAACTGCCGGCTGACGTCCTTGGTCTTTCCGCCGAAGTAGCAGTCGGCGATGGCGTTCGACGTGGTCTGTGTCGTGCCGCCGGGGAAGTATTTACCCTGGTAGAGGTTGAGCGACTTCCCCAGCATGGCCATGGCCTTCGAGGCGTTGGGGTCTACCATGTCTATGTCGATGAGCGGGGCGGCGTTCTCGGGGAAGTTGGGACGCATGGTGGCGGCAGCGCTCCAGAAGTCGCCCTTGTTCTTGTTGGCGTTGTAGAACGTGGCGCTGGCGTTGGCATATCCCTTGACGAGCTTGTTGATGACGAGGTCGACGTTGCCGCGCACGCTGAAGCGGTCGGTGTAGTTCTCCTTTGCCTCGCCGAAGTTGATGAGGTCTTCTACACGATAGTAGTTGATGTTGGTGTAGAAGTGTGCGCGTGTGCCTCCGCCCTGTATCTCGAGCGTGCCCTCCGTGCGGTTGTATGCCTTGCGAACATACTCGTCGGAGTAGTAGTTCACGTTGGGGTAGCGGTAGGGGTTGGCGCCAGTGGCGTGGTTGTAGATGTCCTGCTGGGTGTATCGCTCTCCGCTGGCCAGTGCGTCGTTGATGCAGGCCTCGTTGTAGAGCGTCATGTACTCTGCCGAGCCGAGGTATTCGGGAAACTCCTTTGCGAAGTGGAATCCCGTGTTGGCGTTGGCCTTGATCTGCAGTCCGTCTACCGTTCCGCGCTTGGTGGTGATGAGTATGGCACCCTTGGCGGCCTTCGCTCCGTAGAGCACCACGGCCTGCGCTCCCTTGAGGAAGGTAATCTGCTCTATCTCCGAGGGCAGCACGTTGTTGGAGGGGCGCTTCACGCCGTCGATGATGACGAGCGGCAGGTTGCTGTTGTCGTTGTTGTCGAGGCGTTCGTTGTCCATTCCCCAGAGGTTGTTGCCGTTCCATCCGCCTACGAGGGCATAGAGGTCTTCGAGGCTGCTCGTGGTGTAGTCCTTCTTCTGGAGCTCTTCCATGTCGACGTATGAGATGCCTCCCAGCAGGTGGTCGGCGTCCTTGTCGCGGAAGGCCACGTGGACTTTCTTTTTCACCACTGCTGAGTCGGCGTCGGCAACGGCTTGGGCACTGGCTGTCAGCGGCAATGCTGCAAGCATGGCAAAGAGAAATATGTCTGTTTTCATCTTTTTCATATTCGTTATTTGTTTAGCGGTAGCAAATTGTTTACTATTCACTTTTCACCCTTTACCATCCGGGATTCTGGGGGAATCCTTCGTAGAGATAGATGTCCTTGTCGGGAAGTGGGAACCAGTAGTGCTTTGCCTCCAGATGCCTCACTATGAGTTCTTCCTTGTGGAAGTTTCCTACCTTTGCGTCCTTGGGGTCGTGGCTCTTGAACCAGTCGTCGCTCTCCAGTCGCTCGAACTCGTGCGAGTATTTCACGGTGTAGGGCGGCTCGGTGAGCAGCAGCCAGCGCTGCAGGTCGCACCAGCGGAATCCCTCGAACGAGAGCTCCACGGCACGCTCGCGCCGCACCTCGTCGATGAAGTGCTCGCGGGTGTCCATGAACTGGGGCTGGACGTGCTCCATGGGATATTCGTCGGAGTTCACGCGGTCGCGCAGGGCGTTGATGGCGTCGACGGCCGAGAGCGACGGGCAGTAGACGGGCCGGTCCTTGAGCTGCTTGGCGCTGGTGGCGATGGCGGCCTGTGCCTCGGCATACATCAGGTAGATGTCGGCCAGGCGCATGTAGGGCAGGTAGCTGTGGAAGCAGTTGCCGGCTTCCCATCCGTAGCACCAACGGTCGAGCTCGTTACACTGGTGGGGTATGAGCTTCTGGATGAAGTAGCCCGTGCTGCTGCCGTTGTCGATGGCGCGCATGGCTCCGCCGGTGTAGAGCGAGCAGTAGTCGAGCTTCAGCTTCTTCTGGGCGTCGGTGAAGTTCTCCGTGTTGAGCACGTAGTGGAAGCCGTCGAACACGATGTCGTGGTAGAATCGCGGGTCGCGGTTCTTGTAGGGATGCTCGGGGTCCCAGTCGGCGTCGGGGTTGAGCACGTATTCACCGTTCTTGACGAGGTAGATGGGCTGTCCGTTGGCCATTCCGTACTGGTCGATGAGGTTGGCCGTGGGGTGGTGGATGATGTTGTCGTGGGGAACGATGCCCAGCACCTTCGGGCCGAAGATCTTCGAGGTGTTCCAGTTGGACACGTCGGCATCCGAGAGTCCGCGGAAGATGGCCTCGCACGTGCCGGGCTGCAGCCAGTTCTGTCCGTGGGTGTAGAAGATGTCGGAGTAGTTGGTCTCGTAGTCCTCGTTGCGCTCGTGGTCGTAGATGTTGTTGTACTTATAGTCTGCCAGGTGGTATTTGACGGTCTTTCTGGTCACCATCTCCAGTGCCCTTCCCAGTGTCTCGGCGGCCTTCTGGCAGTACTTGGTGTCGTAGTCGTAGGTCTTGCCGTTGCTGCTGGCTCCGAGTAGCTGGGCCACGAGGCCGTCCTTGGTCTTCTCAAACTCCTTCATGAGGGGCGAGCCGGCCCAGAGGTAGCACTTGCCCAGGTAGCAGAGGGCGGTGAACTTGTTGACGCGCAGGTCGTTCTTTCCCGATGTCTGCATACCGGCCAGCGTCTCGTCCCAGTCCAGGGGCAGCAGCTCGTAGGCTTTTTCAAAGTCCTGGGCGCAACGGTCGGCACACTCCTGGAACGAGAGCCGTGGCAGCTCGGGTATGGCCGTGGCCTCGTAGGCCTTGTCGATGTAGGGCAGTCCGCCGAAGTAGCATATCAGCTCGAAGTGCCACCAGGCGCGGAAGAAGTACATCTGTCCGAGCAGTATGTCGCGCTCCTCGTCGGTGCCTATGAGCGACTTGATGTTCTCCATGCCCATGTTGCACTTGCGGATGCTGTACCAGGCGTTCTTCCACAGTGAGCTGCGCTCGCCGTTCAGCCAGCACTGGCCGTTGTTCCACACGTTGCGGTAGTTGCCCAGGTCCACCTGGTGGTCCATGTGCGAGAAGCCTTCAGGGTTGTGTACGGCGTCGTCGCCGAAGTTCCACGAGGTGCAGTAGCTCACCTGCTGCTTGTTAGGAATGAGGCTGTAAATTTCCTCGATATATCCCTGGAAGTTGCGGTAGTTCTTGAAGGCCTCGTCCTCGGCCACGATGGACTCGGGGTCCTTGTCGAGCCAGTCGGAGCACGACGTGAGGGCTGCACCGCCGGCCAGCATGAGCAGCGAACCGCACAGAAGGGATTTCATTCTATTATAGTATTCCATATTATATATATATATTCGATTTACGTTATTTTCGATTTCCCAAATCTCAGACCTCTAATCTTAGATGTAGAGCTTGAATCCGAAGTTGTAGCGCCTGACGGTGGGGTAGGCACCTCCGCTTCCGCTCCATCCGTAGTTGCTCTCTCGGTCGTCGGGCATCTTGGTGATGAGGAAGAGGTTGTTGCCGTTGACGTAGAGCTTGAGGCTTGAGAAGCCCAGCTTCTTAATCCATCCCTTGGTCCAGGTGTAGGCCAGCTCGACGTTCTTCAGTCGGAAGTAGGAGCCGTCGTAGAGATACTGTGTGCCGTCGTTGTAGTAAACCTGCGTGGTGAATCTTGGCACTACCACTTCGCCGCCCATGTCCATGGGGTTCCACCACTTGCCGTTGTCGTAGGCGGTGAGGAGCTGTGAGCCGAAGGAGACGAGGCCCACGTCGCGCGTCACGCCCGTCACGCCGTAGAGCTGTGCGAAGCAGCTCCAGCCCTTCCATTCCCATCCGATGGTGGCGTTGTAGGTGTGCTCGGGGGTGCCGGTGTAGCCGTAGGGGGCCTGGTCGTTGGTCTCGTCGACGACGCCGTCGCCGTTGAAGTCGACGATGTAGTGGTCGCCTATGAGCACCTGGTTGTCGTTGGTCTGCTTGGCGGGCAGGCTGTAGAGCTCGTCGTAGGTGCTGATGAAGCCGTTGTCGATAAACGAGTGGTACTGGTCGTTGGCATAGCCCTGCGCCTTGCGGTAGGCGGGAATCAGTGCGGGGTCGTCCTTTAATATAATACGGTTACGCGCGTACGTGTAGTTGGTGTTTGCCCAGAAGCGCATACCGTTGGCAAGCACCTTGTTGAAGCGCAGCTCGAGCTCGAATCCCGAGTTTTTGATCTTTCCTTTGTTGACGTCGGGGGTCTTGGCTGCTCCGTAGTAGGAGGGCACGGAGCGGTCGGCTCCGAAGATGAAGATGTCGTAGCGGTCGTCGCGGAACCAGTCGAAGCTACCGGCGAACATACCGTTGCCGAAGGCGTAGTCGAAACCGAGGTTCATCTTCTTCACCGTGGCCCAGCGCAGGTCGGGGTTGGCGATGCTGGCCTCCTTGTAGCCGGTGAAGACGCTGTTGGTGCCGTCGGTGTTCATCTTGAACGGACCTACGACCTCCCATCCCGTGATGTAGGCCCAGCGGTCGCCGGCGCTGTCGTCACCAATCTCGCCGATGGAGCCGCGAATCTTGAACATGTCGACGATGCCCTTGTCCTTGAGGGGCTTCATGAACTTCTCCTCCGAGAGCATCCATCCGGCGGCTCCCGAGCAGAAGAAGGCGAAGCGGTTGTCGGGCGAGAACTTCTGCGAGCCGTTGTAGGCACCGTTGAACTCGGCGAAGTAGCGGCTCTTATAGTCGTAGGTGGTGCGGAACACCCAGTCCTCGCGGCGGAACTCCAGGTCGGCGTTGCCGGCGTTGATGCGGCGCTTCCAGTTGCCCATGACCGACACGTTGTGGTCGCCCAGCTGGCGGCCCCAGAAGAGCTGCAGCGACATCTCCGTGGCGCGGCTGGTTCTGCTCACAGAGCCCGGAGCCGTCGTCCAGTCCACCTTCTCGTAGAAGTCGAAGCCCGTGGTGGGGTCAATGAGCGACTCGTACATCAGCTGGCCGTCCTCAGGCAGCATATAGGCGCGCTTCGAGGCGTGGTTGGTGGCATCGATACCGCGCTCACCCTCGTCGAACTGGTTGTCCCACGAGATGGTGCCGCGGGCCACGAGGCCCTTGGTCACGAAGTCCAGGTTCTGCTCGAGCGAGAAGTCGGTGAACACGCGTGTAATAGTTTTTAAGGTGTAGCCGGCCGTGGCAACACCCTGGGGAGAGTTCTCGATGTTCGACGCCAGGGGGTAGTAGCCCCACGAGCCGTCGGAGAACTGCACGGGGAAGAGGTTGGGCGGCATACGGTAGGCACCCATCCAGTGCTGCTGCTGGAACCACTCGCCGCTGTTGCCCCAGTAGTAGCGGGGCGTCTTCTGGCGGGCGTTGGAGCCGGCAAGGTTCACGTGGAACTGGGTGGTCTTCGTAATCTGGAAGTCCAGGTTGGAGCGCACGTTCAGGCGGTTGTAGCTGTAGCCGCCCTCGTAGCCCTGGTGGTTGTCCCATATCTTGGTCATGTCGCCCTCGTTCTGGTAGTCGAAGGCCACGAAGTACTTCACGTACTGCGTACCGCCCGAGAAGTTGAGGTTGGCGTTATAGGACATGGCGGTGTTCTTGAACATCTCGTCCTGCCAGTCCACGTTTGCGTAGCGCTCGGCCTGGCTGTAGTCGCCCAAGTAGTTGCCCTGGGCGTCGTAGTTGGGCTTCACGGTGTGGTCCTGGTTGCGGAAGAGATTGATGAAGGTCTGTGGACGGTAGTAGGCCCACGAGGCGTCGCCGCCCAGTGCCAGCTCGTGCTCGACGGCTTGGTTGCGGAGCATATAGCCGTCGTAGGAGTCGTACTTGCGCGGCAGCTTCGACACGGCCTTCAGCGTGGCGTTGAAGCCCACGTCGATGCGGGCCTTGCCCTCCACACCGCGCTTGGTGGTGATGAGGATGACGCCGTTGGCACCCTCCACACCGTAGACGGCGGTGGCCGAGGCGTCCTTCAGCACGGAGACGGTGGCCACCGACGAGATGTCGACCGACTTGATCTCGCGCTTCACGCCGTCGACGAGAATCAGCGGCTGGGCATCCTGGTTCCAGGCCGACGCACCGCGGATGTAGATGCGCGGGTCTTCCTCGCCGGGCTGGCCCGAAGAGGCAATGGTGGCAATACCGGGAAGGTTACCCGTCAGGGCGGCGCTCACACTGCCTATACCGGCCGAGCGCTCCAGCACCTCGCCGGTGGTCTGCGTGATGGCACCCACCACCGAGGCCTTCTTCTGCTGGCCGTAACCTACCACTACCACTTCATCCAGGTGGGCGTCGTCTTCCTCCAGCGTCACTTTGTTGAAGCGCTCGGCAGAGACGCGCACTTCCTTCTCCTTCATGCCCACGTATGTCACCAACAGCGTGCCGCGACCGTTGGGCAGCTTGATGGAGAAGTTTCCGTCGATGTCGGTGATTGTGGCGTTCTTGCGGTCGTCTTTCTGGAACACGCTGGCACCGATGACCGACTCGCCGTGGGTGTCAACGACGATACCCTTGACCAGGCCCTGAGCAAACGACGGCGAACAAAACACCATCATCAGCAAAGCGAGAACCGATGTCTTTGATGCAATCCTGCTACTGGCAAGACCCATCATCTCTTTCAGCTTTTTTGTCATTTGGGATTTTTATTTTGTTATTATTATGATTTTTGGCAATAATTAAAGCCTTTCGGACAATAATCGGGGGCAAAATTAAGAATATTAATTTAAATTAAGATACACGCGCGTAACATATTTTTTATTCGCAGTCTCAGAACGCTTTCGCTTTTGTCTCATTCTTTTTCGTTTTCGTATCGCCGTGTTTTTGTTCGATTTGTATCGCGGTCATATTCAGCCGCTTGCGCTGCATACCAATCGGCGGCCTCTGGCGACCGAAAATTAAAGCCAGGGGCTCCCGCGAGGTAAGGAAGCCCGCCGCTCACCCCTGCCTTCCGTTAATGGTAAGGTCGTCCGCCGCTCACCCCTCCACTTCGAGGGGACTACCCTTTATACACATCTTGCAGCGGCTGGAAGATGCCGTAGGTAAGGGTGTCCGCCGCTCACCCCTCCCCTCGAAGGGGAGGGGCCGGGGGAGGGGTGCGCCTTTATCGCCATCCAGCATACTAACCTACATTATTCATATCCTTCCCTCCATCAAGCGCCAGTACACCGCCGATGTAGGGAATCTCGCTTGTCTAATTCC
>CAMPCG010000077.1 GCA_946644025.1 uncultured Prevotellaceae bacterium
GCGACCGCGGCGTGTGGTTCCGCTACGAGACCAACGTGGGAGCCGGACTGCCCATCATCGGAACCATCAACGACCTGTGCAACTCGGGCGACAAGATTCTGAAGATTGAGGCCATACTCTCGGGCACGCTCAACTTCATCTTCAACGAGATTGCGGCCGACGTGCCCTTCTCCGAGACCGTGCGGCGCGCCAAGGAGCAGCGCTACTCAGAGCCCGACCCGCGCATAGACCTCAGCGGCACCGACGTCATACGCAAGCTCGTCATCCTCAGCCGAGAGGCAGGCTACCGCGTGGAGCAGGCCGACGTGGAGAAGCACCTCTTCGTGCCCGACGATTTCTTCGAGGGCACGCTCGACGACTTCTGGCGCCGTCTGCCCGAGCTCGACGACGACTTCGAGGCACGCCGAAAGGTGCTCGAGAAGGAGGGAAAGCGCTGGCGCTTCGTGGCCACGATGGAGGCTGGAGGGGGAGACTCCTCCAAGCGCTGCAAGACCAGCGTGGCGCTGAAGGAGGTGCCCTCGAACCACCCCTTCTACTCGCTCGAAGGCTCGAACAACATCGTGCTGCTCACCACCGAGCGCTACAAGGAGTACCCCATGCTCATACAGGGCTATGGAGCAGGAGCCGCCGTCACAGCCGCCGGCGTCTTCGCCAACATCATGTCAATCGCTAACATTTAGGAGACAAAAGATACTATTTCGCTATGAACTTGATAAAAGTGTCGGACAAGGGCATTCAGGCCAAGGTGTCGGTATTTGTATATCTTGATACAGAATATCCTGACGGTGATATGTTCATCGCCTATTGTCCATCGCTGAACCTCATAGGCTATGGCAATGGAGAGGAGAACGCTAAGAAAGACTTTGAGTGGATGATGGACGATTACCTGAACGACATGGTGACGAAGGGCACACTTGAAGAAGATCTGAAAAATCATGGGTGGACTGTCGCCAAGGAGTCATTCAGCGAGCCGAAAATCAGTGATATGATGTCTAAGAGTGATGAGTTGAAAGACTTTATCGACAAAGGACTCTATCATAGAATTAACATCGACACGATTTGTCCGGCATTGGCATGACAAGGACACTGAGCAACATATCGCTCAAAGACTTCCGCGCATTCCTCGTGTACATCGGATGTGAGAAAACTGGGGTAAAGGGCGGACACGAAAAGTGGAAGAAGAAGGGAACTATACGTTCTTTGGTGTTCCAGACTCACATTGACCCTATTCCGCGGCATGTGGTCTATAGCAATCTTCAGACGCTTGGACTGAAAAGGGAAGACTTTGAACTGTGGCTGTCATGTAACAAGCCAAGAAAACAGAACTGAACTGAAGCAACGATGAAGCACATTATTATATTAGGCGACGGCATGGCCGACCTGCCCGTAGAAAGACTGGGCGGAAAGACGCTGCTGCAATATGCCCGCAAACCGACGATGGACCTCCTGGCACGCCAGGGACGCACGGGGCGCCTCGTCACCGTGCCCGAGGGATTTCCCCCGGGCAGCGAGGTGGCCAACACCGCCATACTGGGCTACGACCTGAACAAGGTGTATGAGGGCCGCGGACCCCTCGAGGCCGCCAGCATAGGCTACGACATGGCCGACGACGACTTCGCCATACGCTGCAACATCATCACCCTGGAAGACGGGAAGATTGTGACCCACAACGGCGGCAACCTGCAGACCGACGATGCCCGCCAACTCATAGACTACCTTAACGAGAAGCTGGCTGCGCCCATCAACGAGCGCGAGCGCCAGCGGCTGGGCAAGGACTGTCCCGAGGGCTTCGAGCGGGTGAAGTTCATCTGCGGCATACAGTACCGGCACCTGCTCGTCATCAAGGGAGGTGAAAAGGGCCTCGCGTATGCGCCTCCCCACGACCACCCTAATGAGGACTGGAGACCGTTTCTGCCCGATGCGCACCGGCTTGATGTGAAAGCCATCCTGCAACCCGTGCTTCGCCCGCCTCATAACACAGAAGAAGACGGCATCTATGGCGGCTATGATGATAATAAAAATAGCCATACCAAGCTGACCCTCAAACAAACAGCCGAACTCATGAAGGAGCTGATACTACGCTCCCAGGAACTGCTGGCCCAGCACCCCTACAACCTGGCAAAGGCCGCAAAGGGCGAGCGGCAGGCCAACAGCATCTGGCCCTGGAGCGGCGGCTACCGGCCGTCGATGGAGACGCTCCAGCAGCGCTACCCCCAGGTGAAGAGCGGAAGCGTCATCTCGGCCGTAGACCTCATACAGGGCATCGGAAAGTATGCCGGCCTGGACATCGTCAAGGTTCCTGGCGCCACGGGACTGGCCGACACCAACTATGAGGGCAAGGCTGAGGCAGCCATCAAGGCCCTGAGGGAGCAGGACTTCGTCTTCGTCCATGTGGAGGCCAGCGACGAGGCCGGACACGACGGCGACCTCGACCTGAAGCTGAAGACCATCGAGTATCTCGACCAGCGGCTTATTCGCCCCATCTACGAGGCGGTGCTGACGATGGACGAGCCTGTCTGCATCGCCGTGCTGCCCGACCACCTCACACCCGTCGAGATGCGCATCCACGTGGGTCAGCCCGTGCCCTTCCTCATCTGGCACCGAGGCATCGAGCCCGACGAGGTGCAGCAGTACGACGAGGTGGCGTGCGTCTCAGGCGGCTACGGACTGCTGCGTCTGGAGCAGTTCATGCAGACGCTGATGAGCATTTGACCGATTGGCTGAAGAAAACGCGGCTTTCGCAGAAATCATTTGCAAGGCTGCGAAAGTCAGCGTACATTTGCAAGCAAAAAGGAAAACATGGAAGAACTCCTGAGACAATTCAAACCCATTACGCTGGCCGAGATGAGCGGCGTGAAGCTGATGAACCGCACCGACACGAAGTTCGTCACCACGCTGACTCAGCTGGAGCGGCTACTGCTCATGGCGCGTAATGAGTACTATGCCCAGGAGATTGACGGCGAGCGCAACATGCTCTACGACACCACCTATTTCGACACCCTGGACTACGGCATGTACCGCCAGCACCAGAGCGGCTACGCCAGGCGGCAGAAGATTCGCTTCCGTACCTACGTCAGCTCGAACCTGCAGTTCATGGAGGTGAAGACGAAGAACAACCACGGACGCACGAAGAAGAAACGCATAGAGGTGACGGACATGGACCTGCACGACCCGCAGAAGCGCGAATTTCTGAGCCATGTGCTACGCTTCGACGTCGACCAGCTGCAGGCCCACACCCACAACTTCTTCCGCCGGGTGACGCTCGTGAACAATGCCAAGACCGAGCGCCTGACCATCGACACGCAGCTGGAGTTCAACAACCTCATTACCGGCGAGCACCTCGACATGGGACCGCTGGTCATCATCGAGCTGAAACGCGACGGACTAGTGTTCTCGCCCGTGCTGGAGATGCTGCGACAGCTGCACATACACCCCCACGGATTCAGCAAGTACTGCATGGGGGCCGCGCTCACCAACGAACTGCTGCCACAGCACCGCTTTAAGCTGAAGCTGAGGGAAGTGGACATCATTTTAAGAAATAACTAAATTAACTACGATATGGAATTGCTACTGAATCTGTTTACACTGTTTACAAGCGACTTCGGAAACGCGCTGGTACGCTTCCTGCTCTGCATGGTGGTGAACTGGGTCATCATCGACCGTATGTACTACCGCAAGAGCAAGCGCCGCGACTTCTACTTCACCTTCATGCTCATCAGCGTCGCCATCTACGTCCTCGTCTACTTCATGATGGGAATGGATCGCGGAAAGGCCACCATGGGCGTAGGACTCGGACTCTTTGGCATCTTCAGCATCATGCGCTACCGCACCGACACCATGCCGGTACGCGAGATGACCTACCTCTTTATTATCGTCTGCCTGTCGGTGGTTCACGCCATGGTCGACGTCACCACGCTCTCCGAGAGCGCCATCTTCAGCGAACTGGGCAAGCTGCTCTGCATCGACGTCATCGTGATGCTGATGATTATGTTCTTTGAAAAGAAACTCAAGGTGACGGCCTCGAAGCTGGTGCAGTATGACCGCATAGACCTGATAAAGCCTGAGAAGCGCGACGAACTGGTGGCCGACCTGGAGGAGCGCCTCGGTGTGAAGGTGATAAAGGTGGAGGTCGGTGGCGTAGACTTCCTGCGTGACTCGGCCGTGCTGAGAGTGACCTACGACAGCAACAAGCAGTACGACGTAAACAAGATGTACGAGGTGCGCAAGTCGCAGTGGACTCACATGTAACCCCCCAGAGTAAAGCCATGAAAATCTTCCCGCATTTTTTGTTCGTTATTTGTTGCCTCACCTTCTGTGAGACGCTGTCTGCGCAGAGCGAGGGCGGTCTGATCCTGGGTGCCGAGCTGGAGAAGAAGATTGACCGGCAGTGGAGCTGGGGGCTGGAGGCCGACTTCCGCACCCGCAACAACTTCAAGACCGTAGACCGCTGGGGCCTGGGAGTCTCGGCGGAGTACAAGTACAGCAAATGGCTGAAGGCCGATGCCGGCTATTCGTTCCTTGACTACAACATGCGCGAGAAGGTGGAGCGCTATACCAGCGAGAAAGGCAATGCCAAGATACACTGGCGCCCGTCGTACTTCGGACTGAAGCACCGCTTTCACGTCTCGCTCACAGCCGACCACAAGTTCTCCAACGGCTTGAAGATTTCGCTGCGAGAGCGATGGCAATACACCTACCGGCCGGAGAAGAGCGTCACGCGATGGACGTTCCGCGAGGACGTCAGCAACCAGGATATGCGCCTGGACGATGACTATGTCCGCCCGGGCAAGGGCAAGAACCAGCTGCGCTCGCGGCTGCAGGTGGAGCTCGACAAGAAGCGGGCGCTCTTCACACCCTACGTCAGCGCCGAGCTCTACAACAGCTGGGCCGTCGAGAAGATACGCTACACGGCGGGCACGAGCATCCGTCTGAACAAGCAGAACTCGCTCTCGGTCTACTACCGCTTCCAAGACATGAAGAATGAAGACGAAGAGGACTACGACCCCGACATTCACTCTCTCGGTCTGAGCTACAAATTCAAGTTCTAACGTTATGAAACATTCATCCATAGCAGCCTTCATCCTGCTCCTTGCCTGCGCCCTTCTGCCCTCCTGTGAGAAGGACGACACCGAGTTCAGCGATTACGACTTCAGTACTTATACGCTCCGCTCCCAGCAGGGCGACGACGACGACATCGTCACGCTGCCCGACACCATCTTCCTGGCCGTCGCGTGGAATGGCAGTCAGGTTACTGTCACGGGCGATGCCGGCGACAGCGTGACCGTCACGACGACAGGTGGCGACGTCACGATAGGCAGTACTACGCAGCGCTACCTGCAGCTCACCGTCGGCGGCACGTGTGACGACGGCTCGCTGCTCGTCTACAGCGACCGCCCTTGGGGACTTGTCATGAACGGTCTCACGCTGACCAACGAAGACGGCCCGGCCATCAACAATCAGAGTGGCAAGGCACTCTACGTCACCGTGGCCGACGGCACGGAGAACACCCTCGCCGACGGCTATGAATATGCCGATGCGCCGGTCAATGCACTGGGTGCCGTCATCGACCAGAAAGGCACTTTCTTCAGCGAAGGCCAGATTTACTTCCGCGGGAAGGGAACGCTCACCGTCAATGGCAAATACAAGAACGGCATTGCCAGCGACGACTACATCGTCGTCGAGGAGCAGGGGCCGACGATGAACATCAACTCTGAAGGCTCGAATGGTATCAAGGTGAACGACGGTATGCAGATTCTGGGCGGAGTGCTCGACATCTTCGTCACCAGCGACGGCGGCCGTGGCATCCGCAACGAGGCCCGCATGACCATCGGCGGCGGCGAGACCACCATCACCACCACGGGCGACTGCAGCATAGAGGTACTCGACGGCATCAGCGACACCACTTCGTGCGCCGGCATCAAGTGCGACAGCCTCTTCACCATGACGGCCGGCACGCTCAACATCACCAGCACGGGCGATGGCGGCAAGGGCATTAATTGTACAGAGAATGTGGAGTTCAGCGGCGGTAAGCTCTACGTGCGCACCATGGGCAGCAACGATTTGGCCAAGCCCAAGGGCGTGAAGAGCGACAAGGACATCATCGTCAGCGGAGGTGTCTTCGACGTGAAGGTGAACAAGAGCTGGGCGTGTGACAATGGCACCGAAACTGAGGACATCGCCGATATGCTCACCATCATCGGCTCGCCCAACATCATTGAGTTTGAAAAGAAATGGGTGAGCCTGGAGTATTAGTTCATAGTTTATAATTCATAGTTCATAGTTGCTGTGCCTCCAACTATGAACTATGCACTATGCACTCAACAATGTCGTTGGCTACCTCGCCTTTCGGCTTCTTGGGGTAGTCGGTCCTTTTGACCTTTCCGTCGGCCTTTGACAATATCGAGATTTGGTTTTCGTCGGAGCGGAAGCACGTTCCCTCGTTGCGCAGCGAGTTGAGCACGATGAAGTCCAGGTTTTTCTTTTCCATTTTCTTCTCCGCGTTAGCCTGCTCGTCGTTGGTTTCGAGGGCAAATCCCACCAATGTCTGGCCTTCCCGCTTCATGCGTCCCAGTTCGGCAGCAATGTCGGGGTTGGGTGTCAGCCTTATGGTCATCTCCTCTCCGTCCTTACGTTTTATTTTCTTGTCGGCCACCTCTGCCGGCCTGTAGTCGGCCACTGCAGCGCAGAGTATGGCCGTGTCGGCTTGGGCGAAGTGCTCTACGGCGGCGTCGCGCATCTGTTGTGCGCTCTCCACGTCTATCCTGCGAATGTCGCCCTCCGGCGTCTTCAGGCTCACCGGCCCTGCTATGAGCGTCACCTGAGCCCCTCTGCGGGCACATTCCTTGGCCAGGGCGAACCCCATCTTGCCGCTGCTGTAGTTGCCGACGAAGCGCACGGGGTCAATCTTCTCGTAGGTAGGCCCGGCGGTGATGAGCACGCGCTTGCCAGCGAGTTGCTGAGTGACGGGCGACAGGTGGTGAGCGATGACCGACACTATCTTTTCCGGCTCCTCCATGCGTCCTTTCCCTTCGAGTCCGCTGGCGAGGAATCCGCTTTGCGGCTCTATGATGACGTTGCCGAACGAGCGCAGCCGCTCCATGTTCTGCTGTGTCGTGGGGTGAGCGTACATGTCGAGGTCCATGGCGGGGGCGATGAATACCGGAGCCTTCATCGACAGGTAGGTAGTGATGAGCATGTTGTCGGCCACGCCGTTAGCCATCTTGCCCAGCGTCGATGCCGTGCAGGGGGCGATGAGCATGGCGTCGGCCCACAGTCCCAGCGCCACGTGGCTGTGCCAGGTGCCGTCGCGCTGCGAGAAGAAGTCGCTGATGACGGGCTTCTGCGTCAGTGCCGACAGCGTGATGGGGGGGATGAACTCCTTTCCGGCAGGTGTGATGACCACCTGCACCTCGGCACCGCGCTTCACCAGTTCACGTATGATGAGGCACGACTTGTAGGCTGCGATGGAGCCAGTGATGCCGAGCACTATTTTCTTTCCTTTTAGCATTGATGGGGGTGTTTGGGGTTGGGGCGATTGCAAATCGCCCTTAAAAGACGGGACATTAATTCAGGGTTGGGGGAAGAGCTTTGCGATGCTTCGGAGGTCAATCTTCCCCTCGTAGATGGCTTTGCCGAAGACCACGGCGGGTATGCCGGCCTCGTTCAGCTGCATGATGTCCTCTTCTGAGGAGACGCCGCCGCTGGCAATGAGGTGCAGGGTGGGGTAGGCGGCCATCACCTCTTTATAGAGTGCGATGGCCGGTCCGGCCAGCGTGCCGTCGCGCGAAATTTCTGTGCAGAGCACGTTCGTCACACCCATGTCGATATACTTCTTCAGGAAGGGCAGCAGCTCCTCGCTGGAGTCTTCCTTCCACCCGTTGATGCTGATGCGCCCCTGTCGCACGTCGGCACCGAGGATGATGCGTTCCGGCCCATACTTGCGCAGCCACTGGGCCATCAGCTCGGGCTGCGTCACGGCCACGCTGCCCACGGTGACCATGCTGGCGCCGGCCTCGAAGGCGCGGCCTATGTCGTCGTCGGTCTTCAGTCCGCCGCCGAAGTCCACCACGAGGCTCGTCTCCTGGGTGATGGCGCGCAGCGTCTCGTCGTTGACGATGTGGCGCGACTTGGCGCCGTCGAGGTCTACCACGTGCAGGCGGCGGAAGCCCAGGCGCTCAAACTCGCGGGCCATCTCAAGGGGGTCGCCGTAGACGGTCTTCTGGTCGTAGTCGCCCTTCGTCAGGCGCACGCACTGGCCGTCGATGATGTCTATGGCAGGAATCAGTTCCAGAGACCCACCCCCTGCCCCTTCCATGGGGAGGGGGGGTAAGTTACTTTTGATGCTATTGTTGTTATACATATCGTAAACGAGATTACTGTTTTCCTTTTATTTGGCAATGGCGGCCTCGCAGGCCGCACAATAAACGAAAAGGATTACGGCGTTTACTATAATTGTTGCGTTCAGTCTAACCAAACTTCCTCTCCTCATGCGAGGGGCAGGGAGACCTCCAGGAAGTTCCTGATGATTCTTTCGCCCACGCTGCCGCTCTTCTCGGGGTGGAACTGGCAGGCAAAGAAGTTGTCCTTGTTGAGCGCCGCACTGTAGGGCTGCACGTAGTCGGCCACGGCGATGGTCTCTGGGCAGAGCGGCACGTAGTAGCTGTGGACGAAGTAGACGTAAGGAGAGGCAAGTCCCTCGAAGAGTGGCGACTTGAGGTCGTGCAGCGCGTTCCACCCCATGCAGGGCACCTTGTCCTCATGTCTCACGGGCTGGAACCGTTTCACGTCGACGTCGAAGATTCCCAGGCAGTCGGTGTCGCCCTCTTCCGAGTGCCGGCACATCAGCTGCTGGCCTATGCAGATGCCCAGCACGGGCTGTCTTAAGGAGCGTATCACCTGGTCCAGTCCCCGCGCCCTTAAGTACTCCATGGCCCCTCGTGCCTCTCCCTGTCCGGGGAAAATCACGCGGTCGGCCTGCCGCAGCTCCGTGGCGTCGTCTGTCAGCAGGGGCTCCACGCCCAGGCGCTTCAGCGCGCTGAGCACCGAGTATATGTTTCCTGCGTTATATTTTACTACTGCTACTTGCATAACTCAAAAACTTAAATAACTCAGAAACTCAAAGACTCAGAAACTCAAAGACTCAAAGACTCAAGAGAATATGATAGTCTTGTTCTTGTACGTCAGTATTTTCCGCTGTATGTGCTTTGCCACTGCGCGCGAGAGCACTATCTTCTCCAGGTCCTTCCCCTTGAGCACCAGGCTCTCGGGCGTGTCCTTATGCGTGATGCGTGCCACGTCCTGTTCGATGATGGGCCCCGCGTCCAGTTCGGCGGTGACGTAGTGGCTCGTTGCCCCGATGATTTTCACGCCGCGCTCCCATGCCTGGTGGTAGGGCTTGGCGCCGACGAAGGCGGGCAGGAACGAGTGGTGGATGTTGATGATGTGGTGGGGATAGGCTGCAATCATCTCGTCGCTGATAATCTGCATGTAGCGGGCCAGCACGATGAACGTCACGCCCTGCTCGCGCAGCAGCTGCATCTCGGCCTCCTCCACCTCGCGCTTGTTGGAGTGGTCCTTCTTGATGCTCCACACGTAGTAGGGAATGTCAAACTGCTCGGCCACGTAGCGCAGGTCCTCGTGGTTAGACACGATGCATGGTATGTCTACGTCATACTCACCGGCCTTCCACCGCGCCAGCAGGTCGTAGAGGCAGTGGCTCATCTTCGACACGAAGATGGCCATGCGCGGACGCTGGTCGCTGAAGTAGAGGCTGAACTCCATCTGGTATCTCTGTGCGTAGAGCGTCTCCACGTACTCGCATATCTTATCACGGGGAATGAGGAAGCCGTCAAGCTCCCACTGTATGCGCATGAAGAACATCCCGTCCTGGTGGTCCACATACTGGTCCAGGTCTACGATGTTGCCCTTGTTGTCGGTAATGAATTTGGTGACCTCCGAGATGATGCCCTGCTTGTCGGGGCAGTGGAGCAGAAGAATGGCGGTGGGTTTCATTTTATTCTATTGCAAA
Source organism: uncultured Prevotellaceae bacterium (assembly GCA_946644025.1). The sequence continues at coordinate 10,028 of CAMPCG010000077.1, forward strand.
TGGTAAATCAGTAAATAGCCTTACTCCTTTGTCTTCAGGGTAGGAGCGCGTCGCAAGTGCGCCGCAAAGGTACGAATTAATCCCGAACTGTCCAAATTTTTCAGCCCCTAATTGCTCTCCGCACTCCTGACTTCGGCGTTACGTCACCGAAACACACTTGGGCCATCAGTTCATTAGAG
>CAMPCG010000078.1 GCA_946644025.1 uncultured Prevotellaceae bacterium
GGTTTGTACAAACGCCGACGTGGTTTGTACAAACACTGACAGCGTTTATAAATTTCAGCCCCACCCCCATGCTGACCTTTCTTGCTCCGTTTCTCTACGCAAGCGTCCTTTAAGGCCGAGCGCAGGCTGCTGCTGCGCGCCACTTTGCGAACTAATCATACTTGAATTAATAATGTTTAAAGAAAGCGGGCAATTGACATAGTTCTCAAGAAAAAGTATTATCTTTGCCCGCACAATGAAGAAGGTCATCACCATACTCGGCCCCACGGCAAGCGGCAAGACGAGCCTCGCCGTGGCGGTGGCTAAGCGCGTGGGCGGAGAGATACTCTCGGCCGACTCGCGCCAGGTGTACCGCCGCATGGACATCGGCACGGGCAAGGACCTGGCCGAATACGACGGTGTGCCCTACCACCTGATAGACATCTGCGAGCCGGGTACGAAGTACAACCTCTTCCAGTATCTGCAGGACTTCGGCCGTGCCTTCGCCGATGTCTGCCGCCGTGGCCGCCAGCCCATCATCTGCGGCGGCACGGGGCTGTACCTCGAGGCGGTGCTCAAGGGCTACGAGCTATCGCCCGTGCCGCAGGACCCCGAGCTGAGGGCCCGTCTGGAGGGTCTGTCGCTGGAGGAACTGACCGTGATGCTGCGCCAGCTGAAAGCGCGCAACGGCTCGGCCATGCACAACACCACCGACGTGGACACCCCACAGCGGGCCATACGCGCCATAGAGATAGAGCTGGGAGGGAGAAAGCTGGCAACAGACCCTTCCCCCAGCCCCTCCCTACAGGGAGGGGAGCATATACCCCTGACGCAAGGACTGAGGCAGGAAGTAACCACTCCCCTCCCTGCAGGGAGGGGCTCGGGGGAGGGTCTGCTGGGGGCTCACCCCGTCGTCTTCGGCGTGAACATCGACCGCGAGCTGCGCCGCGAGAAGATTACGCAGCGGCTGAAGGCGCGCCTGCAAGAGGGCATGGCCGACGAGGTGCGGCGACTGCTGGAAGAAGGCATTGCGGCGGAAGACCTGCTCTACTACGGGCTGGAGTACCGCTACGTGACGGAGTACGTGCTGGGCCGCACCACCTACGATGAGATGTTCCGCCGACTGGAGATTGCCATCCACCAGTTTGCCAAGCGACAGATGACATGGTTCCGGGGCATGGAGCGGCGCGGATGCACCATACACTGGATTGACGCCACCCTGCCCCTGGAGGAGAAGGTGGAGACCATCATGAATTATGCACTGTGAACTATGAACTGTGAAGACCGCTGGGGCCTGCTCTACTGCCCCAAGAAAGGCATACACGAGAGCAGCCGACGATGGGAACGGCTGAAACGCACGCTCGACGAGAAGGGCGTGTGCTATGACTTCGTGCAGAGCGAGTCGACCGACAGCGTGGAGCGGCTCATGACCATGCTGCTGCATAACGGCTACACCACCATCGTCATCGTGGGCGGTGACTCGGCACTCAACGACGCCGTGAACTGCCTCATGCGCGAGGAGAAGAGCCTGCGCGAGAAGGTGCACCTGGGGCTCATACCCAACGGCGTGCTCAACGACTTCGCACGCTACTGGGGGTTCGACGAGAAGAACGACGCGCAGACCGTGGACTGGCTCATCAGCCACCGCGTGCGCAAGATTGACCTGGGATGCATCAGCTACGACAGCCGCGACGGACAGCACGTAGGCCGCTACTTCCTGAACTGCGTGAACATAGGGCTCACGGCCGACATCATGCAACTGCGCCGGCAGGCACGAAAGGTGCTGGGAAGCCGACACCTGGCTTTCCTCTCGTCGCTCGTGCTCATGCTCTTCCACCGCCACGACTACAAGATGAGGCTGAGGGTGAACTACGAGGAGATAGACCGCTCGGTGATGACCGTCTGCATAGGCAACGCCAGGGGATACGGACAGACACCCAGCGCAGTGCCATACAGCGGACTGCTCGACGTCTCGGTGGTCTACAACCCGCCGGGACGACAGCTCATAGAGGGACTGTGGCTGCTCGTCACAGGACGATTCCTCAACCACCGCTCCGTTCACCCCTACCGCATGCGCGAAATGACCTGCCAGAGCAGCAAGGCAAGGGTAGGAATAGACGGACGTCTGGCCGACCAACCAGCGGGAGAATACCACATAAGGATAGAGCCGGAGGTCATCAACTTCCTCATCCCCGACTGAGAAGGAAGGGGCCCCCGCGCAGAAAAGTCGCCACGAAATGCCCCCGCCCCGAAATACCCTCGTGTCGAAATATCGTAATATCGTTATATCATAATATCGAGACGTCGATATATCGATATATCGAGATATCGAGATAACGAGATAACGAGACTCAAGATAACATCTTCTAACCAAATAGAGCAATGATACAATCAATGACCGGCTACGGCAAGGCTGTCGTGGCCTACAAAGGAAAGAAAATCAACGCCGAAATCAAGTCGCTCAACTCCAAGCAGCTGGACCTGCTCACACGCATCGCACCACTCTACCGAGAGAAGGAGATGGAGATACGCCAGATGATCTCCACACGACTGGAGCGCGGAAAGGTGGACTTCGCCCTCTGGGTGGAGAAAGAGGAGGGCATAGACCCCACCCCCGTCAACGGACTGCTGATGGAGAACTACTACCACCAGCTGAAGGACATCGCCGAACGCACGGGAATACCCGAGCCGCAGGACTGGATGCAGACACTGACACGAATGCCCGACGTGCTGACACGGACAGACAACGAGCTGCTCACCGACGACGAGTGGCTGGCAGCCAGAAAGGCCGTGGAAGAGGCCATAGAAGCACTCGTCAGCTTCCGCCGACAGGAAGGCGACGCACTGGAACGCAAGTTCACAGAGAAGATAGACAACATAGAGCGGCTGCTGGCCGAGATAGAGCCCTTCGAGCGACAGCGTGTGGAGAAAATACGCGGACGCATCGTGGAAGGACTGCTACAGATACCGGGCGTGGAGTACGACAAGAACCGGCTGGAGCAGGAACTCATCTACTACATCGAGAAACTCGACATCAGCGAGGAGAAGCAGCGACTGGCCAACCACCTGCGCTACTTCCGCGAAACCATGGCCGACGGACACGGACAGGGAAAGAAGCTGGGATTCATCGCACAGGAAATGGGACGCGAAATCAACACCACGGGCTCGAAGTCGAACCTCGCAGAGATGCAGAACATCGTCGTACAGATGAAAGACGAACTGGAACAAATCAAGGAGCAAGTCCTCAACGCCCTGTAGTCCCCCCGTGTGTCCCGTACACTGCGATATTATCGCAGTCCCAACATCAAAGTAACTATGGAAAAAGGAAAACTTCTCATTTTCTCCGCCCCCTCGGGCAGCGGCAAGTCTACCATCGTGCAATGGCTGATGAAGGAGCACCCCGAGCTGAGGCTCTACTTCTCGGTCTCGGCCACTTCGCGCGCTCCACGTGGCACAGAGCAGAACGGCGTGGACTACTTCTTCCTCACCCCCGAGGAATTCAGGAAACGCATAGACAACGACGAGTTCCTGGAGTATGAGGAGGTCTACGAAGACCGATTCTACGGCACGCTGAAGGCCCAGGTGGAACGGCAGCTGGAGGCCGGACAGAACGTGGTGTTCGACGTCGACGTGAAAGGCGGCATCAACATCAAGCGCTTCTACGGCCAGCACGCCATGAGCATCTTCATACAGCCGCCGTCGGTGGAGGAGCTGCGCCGCCGACTGGAAGGCCGCGGCACCGACACGCCCGAGGCCATAGAGAACCGCCTGGCAAAGGCCGAGTACGAGATGACCTTCGCCCCGCAGTTCGACCACATCGTGGTGAACGACAGCCTCGACGCCGCCAAAGCCGAAACGCTCCAGCTGGTCAACGCCTTCCTTTAGGCTATCTAGTTCTTCTAGACTTTCTAGACCTTCTAGTCAATCTAGACTTTCTAGCCTATCTAGCCCTTCTAGCCCCCCACCCTATGACCATCGGAATCTTCGGCGGCTCTTTCAACCCCATCCACAACGGCCACATCGCCCTGGCACGCCAGCTTCGCCAGCTGGGCGGCCTCGACGAGGTGTGGCTGATGGTGTCGCCCCAAAACCCGCTGAAGCAAGGCAGCAACGAGCTGCTCGACGACCACCTGCGCTACGACATGGCGCGGGTGGCACTGCACGGCGAGCAGGGCATCGTAGCCAGCGACTACGAGCTGCACCTGCCACGGCCCAGCTATACCTGGAACACGCTGCAGCACCTGAGGAGAGACTACCCCGAGCACACCTTCGTGCTGCTCATAGGCGGCGACAACTGGCAGCTGTTCCCCCGATGGTACAGGGCGGCCGACATCCTGCGGGAGCACCGGCTGATGGTCTACCCCAGAGAGGGAGACCAGCCCGACCCTGCCCAGATGCCCGACGGAGTGACACTCGTCAAGGCGGAACTGCTGCCCGTCAGCAGCACGGAGATACGGCGGCGCGTCAGGGCGGGAGAAAGCATCGGCCACCTGGTGCCAAAAATAATAGCACCGCTGGTGAGGCAGTGCTATAGGTTGAAATGATAAATGATAAGTGATAAGTGATAAGTTATAAGTGAGAGAAGTGATGAGTGAGAAGTGAGAAGTGAGAAGTGATAAGTGATAAGTGATAAGTGATAAGTGATAAATGATAAATGATAAATGATAAGTGAAGCGGCGCAAGCAACTTATCACTTATCACTTATCACTTCTCACTTATCACTTATCACTTCTCATTTCACATGATTTGTGAGATTTCCTTGAGGTCGTCCACCTCCTTCAGCTTGTCCATGATGGCCTTCACGTCTTCGCGGTCGTGTACGCGCAGGTCGATGGTCCCCTCGAAGATGCCGTCCCTGGTGGTGAAGGCAAGGCCGCGAATGTCCACCGACATCTGGTTGGAGATGATGCGCGTCACCTCGTTAATCAGTCCGCGCCGGTCGATGCCTCCCAGCCGGATGGTGGCGTCGAAGAAGAGCTGCTTGTGCATGTCCCACTTCACGTCGAGCAGCCTGTTGCCGTAGTTGGCCTTGAGCTTGTTGGCCACCGGGCACTTGCGGTTGTGAATCTCTATGCGGTTATGCTGGTCGATGTATCCCAGCGCGTCGTCGCCCGGAATGGGGTGGCAACAGTCGGGGAAGATGTACTGCGAGATGTTCTCCTCGGTGATGTAGACGGGCTTCTTGCGGTTGAACTTCTCGGGCACGATGAATAGCTCGGGCTGCTTCTCCTCCTGCTTCTTCGCCTTCACGAAGGGCACGTACTTGCGCCATCCGCCGCCCGTGCTGTCGCCCTTCTTGTTCTTTCCCTTCAGCTCGTCCTCGTCTTTCTCGCCCAGGATGACCTTCTTGTCGCCGATGGCAAGGAACAGCTCGTCGCGGTTGGCGCAGTCGTGATAGTTCGTCAGCTGGTCAATGTTGGCCTGCGTAGGCTCGAAGCCCTTGGCGGCAAGCCAGTCGTCGAGCATGGCCTCGCCCTTCTTCTGCACCTCGCGCTGGGCGCGCTTCAGCTGCGCCTGCACCTTGGCCTTGGCCTTGGCGGTGTGGGCGAAGTTAATCCACGACGGCTGCACGTGCTGCGACTTCGAGGTGAGTATCTCCACCTGGTCGCCGCTGTTCAGCTGGTGGCTCAGGGGCACCAGCTTGTGGTTCACCTTTGCGCCGATGCAGTGGCTGCCCAGGAAGGTGTGGATGGAGAAGGCGAAGTCCAGGACGGTACACCCGGCGGGCATGGTCTTGATTTCGCCCTTCGGCGTGAACACGAAGATTTCGCTGGCAAAGAGGTTGAGCTTAATGGCGTCGAGGAAGTCCATGGCGTCGGGCTGCGGGTCGTCCAGGATTTCCTTGATGGTGCGCAGCCACTGGTTCAGCTCGCCCTCGTCCTCCTGGAACTCCATGTCCTCGTGGTTCTCCATGCCCTCCTTGTACTTCCAGTGTGCAGCCAGTCCCTGCTCGGCAATCTCGTTCATGCGCTCCGAGCGTATCTGCACCTCAATCCAGTGTCCCTGCTTCGACATGAGCGTGACGTGCAGGGCCTGATAGCCATTGGCCTTGGGGTGGTTCACCCAGTCGCGTATGCGGTCGGGATGGCTGCGGTAAATCTTGGTCAGCGCAACGTAGATGTTGAAGCACTCGTTGGCCTCAGCGTCGCGGCTGCTGGGGGTGAAGATGATGCGCACGGCGAGGATGTCGTATATCTCGTCGAAGGTGACGTGCTTGTTCTGCATCTTGTTCCAGATGGAGTAAGGCGTCTTGACGCGCTGCTTAATCTGGTACTTCAGGCCCATGTCCTCGAGGGCCTTCTCTATGGGCTTGGTAAACTGGTCGAACGACTCCTGGCGCGATATTTTCGTCTCCTCCAGGCGCCGCTCTATGGCGGCATACTCTTCGGGATGCTCGAACCGGAAGCTGAGGTTCTCCAGCTCCGACTTGATGCGGTACAAGCCCAGTCGGTGAGCCAGCGGGGCGTAGAGGTAGAGCGTCTCGCCGGCAATCTTGTACTGCTTGTTGGGGGGCTGGCTGTCGAGCGTCCTCATGTTGTGCAGACGGTCGGCCATCTTGATGAGGATGACACGAATGTCCTCGCTCATGGTGAGCAGCAGCTTCTTGAAGTTCTCGGCCTGGGCCGAGGCCTGCTCGCCGAAGATTCCGCCTGAGATTTTCGTCAGTCCGTCGACTATCTGTGCCACCTTCGGGCCAAACATATTCTCTATGTCCTCGACGGTGTACTCCGTGTCCTCCACCACGTCGTGCAGCAGTGCCGAGCAGATGCTGGTAGAACCCAGCCCTATCTCCTCGCTCACTATCTGTGCCACGGCGATGGGGTGCATGATGTAGGGTTCGCCCGAAAGGCGGCGAACGCCCTTGTGTGCCTGGCGTGCAAAGTTGAACGCCTTGGCAATGATGTCCACCTTCTTGCGGTGGCGCGAATGCATGTAACTGTCTATCAGCCGTTCGTAGGCCTCGGTGATCATCTTATCGTCGGCAGCCTCACGGCTCATCATCTCGTCATCCATAATCTTTCCTCCTTAACTTATCACTTCACAGTTATCACTTATCACTTATCATTTATCACTTATCACTTCTCACTTATCACTTATCACTTATCACTTCTCACTTATCACTTCTCACTTCTCACTTCTCATTTATCACTTCACCTCACTTCACCTTCAGCTTCTTGCCAGCCTGAATCTTGTTTCCTCTGATGCCGTTCAGCTTCCTCAGCTTGGCCACGGTGGTGCCGTTGCGCTTGGCGATGGTCGAGAGCGTGTCTCCACGTCTGACGGTCACCGACTTGCTACCGCGCGACCTGTCCGCCGAGCGTCCCCTGCGAGCCTTGCTGCGCTTGGTCTTCGGCGTGTACACGGGCTGCTCCACCTCCACCTCTGTGCGCTTCTCGAAGGCGCCCTCGGTGGTGGCGAAGATGGAGTCCTGAAGGTCGATGAACCGCACGGCGTCGGCCACGGGCAGGCGCAGTGCCGAGGGGGCGGTGGCGCCAGGAACGATGTCGCGGCGATACTGCGGATTGAGCGAGCGCAGCGCGTCGACGCTGAGGCCCATGGCCGAGGCCACCTGGCTGAAGGTAACATTGCGCGAGAGCATCACCGTGTCGGTCTTGACGGGCAGCTGCGCCTGCATGGGGCAGATGTTGTGCTCGCAGTAATAGGTCATCACGTAGTTGGCGGCGATGAAGGCGGGCACGTATCCGCGTGTCTCACGGGGCAGGTAGGGGCAAATCTTCCAGTAGTCGCGCTCGCCGCCGGCACGGTGTATGGCCTTGTTGATGTTCTCGGGCCCGCAGTTATAGCCGGCTATGGCCAGGTTCCAGTCGCCGAAGAGGCGGTAGAGGTCGCGCAGGAAGCGGGCGGCGGCCCAGCTGCTCTTCACAATGTCGCGGCGCTCGTCGACAAGCGAGTTGATGTTCAGGCTGTAGGTCCTGGCGGCCGACGGCATGAACTGCCACAGGCCCGCGGCCCCGGCGTGCGACGTGGCCTGGGGGTTGAGGGCCGACTCCACGATGGGCAGGTATTTCAGCTCCAGGGGCAGCTGATAGGCCTCGAGGGCCTCCTCGAAGAAGGGCATGTAGAAATTGCAGGCCCCGAGGAGGTAGCTCACCTGCCGGCGCGACTTCTTCGTGTAGCGGTCTATGCACGTCTGCACCGTCTCGGTCCAGGGCATCTCAATGATGGTAGGCATACGGTAGAGGCGCTCTATGACCTCCTCCTTGGTCGTCAGCGGGTCGTCCACAGCCGTCTGGCAGTCGCTCTCGGGCGTGAGGTAGGTCTTGGCCATGTAGAGCGTCATCAGCGAGTCCAGATAGTCGCCCATGGCCTCGGGGAACACCAGCTCGTCGTCCTCCGTGGCCTCGTTCTCGTCGGCATCGTCGGCATCATCGGCATCCTCCACCTCCTCGGTATCATCGGCGACGTCTGTGTTCACTATCTGGGCCTGCACACCGCCCAACGACAGCCACAGCGCCAGCAGCACCATGACCGTGCGGAATAATCCTTTATCGTAATCTCTATGATTCATAAACAATTTGCGTTTCAATAATTATACAACAAAGCCACTTTACCTCCTCAGCTCCACAGCTCCTCAGAAGTTAATACTGCAGTTCACCCCCAGCGCCGAGGCGTAGAAGGGGTTCTTGGACTGCCCGTTGCCGATGACTGCGGGCGAGAGCTTCAGGCTCAGGTCTTTGGAGATGTCGAACTGTGAAAGCTCGGCGTCAACGTAGGCATCGATGACCGACACGGCATAGATGCCCAGCATGACAAAGAAGCTGAGGTCGCGCCACCGGCGGTACTTGTCCCTTCGCTTTTTGAACAATTCCTTCCAGCGATCCTTGTTGCCATCGTTTATCTGTCGGCCTATGTGCTTGAAGTTCATGTAGCTGGCCGTCGTCGGGTCGTCGTCCTCAAGGTCGAGGAATGCCTGTGAGTAGTCCATATACATGCGGTTGTTCCACGACATGGCGTAGATACAGCCGAGGAATCCTCCGTAGACGATGGGCAGCTTCCAGTACTTGCGGTTGTATATCTGACCTCCGCCGGGGATGACGAGCGCCAGCCACAGTGCGCGCTTCGGGTCGGGGGCCCATGTGCTCCAGTCGCGCTTCTGCTTCACGGGCACCACCTGCTCGGCCATGAGCGTCGCCCCCTGCTCGGCCACCTCTATCACCTGCAGCGAATCGGCCGCATCGGCCTGCTTCCTGATGGCTTCCAGCTCGTCCTCCAGGTCGGGAACGACATCGGGCACCAGGTCGGGAATGTCGTCGGGAACCGTTGGCAAAGCCTCGACCACGGTGTCGGGCACTTCAGTCTGAGCCAGCACCGACACAGGCAATAACTGAAAGGTGATAACCATCGTTATCACCATCAGCAGCCACCTGACTTTATCTTTTATCGTTGTCACTTATCGCTTCCGTCTTATCACTTATCACTTTGATACTTATCACTTCATAAGCTTGGGGTGCAAAATTACTACTTTTTCCCCAAACCGCTGTATATATTTTCAAAATCTTGTCAGCATTTAAGACTTTTTTTAACTCACTCTTCCAAACCTCAGAAGGGGGGCAAAAAGTTTGAGCCGTCCAAACCCATGGAGAAGAGCCCCCCCTTCGCCCCCCGAGGGAGGGGGCAGAAGGGCCGTTGAGAGTCGTCCATTCGTTGATGGTGAAAAGCGATGCGTCGGCAACGATAAGCAAAAATCCCCGAACCGCCAAGCGATTCGGGGATTTTCTGAATGTTAACCGTTGCCGTTGAGGCCATTGCGCGCTTTTACTCTCCCGGGCTTACCTTCGCAGCAAGCTCCTCGGGCGTGACAAGTGCCTGTTCGCCCGTGGCCATGTCCTTCAGGGTGAACTTTCCCTCGGCCATCTCGGTCTCTCCGGCCATGACGACGAAGGGTATCTGCTTTGCGTTGGCATAGCTCATCTGCTTCTTCATCTTCGCCGCGTCGGGGTAGTACTCGGTGCGTATGCCGGCCTGGCGCAGCCGGGCCACGGTGGGCAGACAGTAGGCTGTCTCGCGCTCACCGAAGTTGATGAAGAGCACCTGGGTGGTCTGCAGCGAGTCCTTGGGATAGAGGTCGAGGGCGTCGAGCACGTCGTAGATGCGGTCCACGCCAAAGGAGATGCCCACGCCCGAGAGGCCGGGCATACCGAAGATGCCGGTGAGGGTGTCGTAACGACCGCCGCC
>CAMPCG010000079.1 GCA_946644025.1 uncultured Prevotellaceae bacterium
GGGTTCCACACGATGAGCTGCTTGTAGCAGTTCTCGCAGGTGTCGAACTCGTCGATGTCGCAGTCCTTGCCCGTGCCGCCGCCGGCCTCGCGGAAGGCCTCCTCGCGCAGACGCCCTATCTCGCGCATCGTGTTGGGAGCCTCGTGGGCCGTGATGATGAATATCTTGTTGTTGCTCTTGTTCGTCATGCGTAGCTGGCGGTCGGGCGTCAGCTCGGACTTCAGCAGCGCTTTGTCTATGGGCTTTATTATTGGCTGATCCATGATCTTTATATGTGCTTCCTGCTATAGAGACTATAGAAACTATAGGTGCTATAGAGACTATAGTTTTATAGCGTGTAGATTTTTTCTTTTACTGCTTCTGCCCACTGTGCGGGGGTCTTCGACTTGTCGAAGGTTTGCCAGGGGATGGGCTTTCCTATCTTTACTGGGAATGTGTTTCCGCGGTTCTTGTACATCTCGTCTACGAGGAAGAGCATGGCAATGTTCACTTTCTTGACGTAGCGGTCGCTGAAGTTGGATAGCCTGTAGAAGAAGTCGCTGTTGCGTCCCCCGAAGTGTATGGGTATGATGTCGCGGTGGGTCTCCACGCTCTTGGTGATGAAGGTCTTCTTCCACGGCAGGTCGCGTATCTGTCCGTCGCGTCGGCGCGAGCACAGCCCTGCGGGGAACATCAGTATGTGCCAGTTGCCGCGGAATCCCTCCTCTACTATTCGGGGGAAGTCGCGTCCCTCGCGTCCCGTCTTGTTGATGGGAATGCAGAGGGGTGCCAGCCCGGGCAGGTTCATCAGCAGGTCGTTCACCAGGTAGCGGAAGCGGTCGTCGTATTGTCGGCCTATGAGGCTGCCCAGCGCCACGCCGTCGATGCCTCCCATGGGGTGGTTGGAGACGAAGGTGTAGAGCCGTCCGTCGTCCTTGGGCGGCAGGTTCTCCATGCCTTCCACCTCCAGGCGTGTGTCAAGATACTTCAGGCAAGCTTCCAGCCAGGGAGTGCCCTTCAAATCGCGCGCTTCCCAGAGGAAGCGGTTGTTGTCGTCCTCGTGGGCTATCTTCTTCAGCCAGTTTATGGCGAAGCCAGGCACCCAGCGCGCCTTTGCGCCCATCTTTGAGCGCAGCACCTTTTCGATGTCTATTGTTTTCTCGGTAATTACCTCCATAGTGACGTTTTAGTTAGCAGTTTAAGCTTTCACCGTGCAAAAGTACACAAATTCTTTCTAACAGCGAAAAAATGTAAAGGAAAAGTTAATTATTTCAGTAAAATTATCACAGACACAGGTTCGCCGGGCGACTCCGACGGTGGGCTCCCGCCGTCGGCCCCTCCCTGGGCCCGGCGCTGCAGCCGACTTTGCCCGTATGGGTTCTACAAGGATCTGTGTGGGTAAATACCGTGATGAAGATATGCATGGATGAGTCAATATGCTTCCTTCCTGTGAGAAAAGTGGCACTTATCCCAGAGATAAGTGGCACTTATCTTGGAGAAAAGTGGCACTTATCCCCTCTATTAGTTATTCAACTTTCGCAAGTTGAGTAGTAAGAAGTAGTTAAAAGGAGTTAGAAGTAGTTAGAAGTCGATAGACTGCAACTCTTCGATGCCATAAATGCTCAAACTAATGACCTCTAACTCCCTTTTACTACTTCTAACTACTCCTAACTACGAAAGTTGAGCGAACGCGAAACTTGAATTAGTTATTACACCACCTTGTTGTAGGAGGCGACGTGTCTCACGTCGCAGCAGTCTGCCGGATTGCGACGTGGGACACGTCGCCTCCTACTTGTGCGCTGTAAAAAAAGCGTCGGCCCCTGCATTTTTGACGAAAAAACTTTGTCACGTGGAAATAAAGTCGTAACTTTGCACGTGAATTGTATTTTTATTGATTATTCGGCATGATAGAAAGCAGACCTCATCAGCGCTATGCGAGTCCCTTCACCGACTTCGGGTTCAAGAAGTTGTTTGGCACCGAGCCGAGCAAGGACTTGCTCATCAGTATGCTCAACGCCATGTTTGAGCACACGGCGCAGCAGGATGCCAGCGAGCCTCAGCTGGTGATAAGCGACCTGCGGTATCTGCCTACCGAGAAGATGGCCCAGTATGGTATGCGGAGGGCCGTCTTCGATGTCTATTGCGAGTGTGAGAATGGCGAGCGCATCATTGTTGAGATGCAGAAAGCCAGCCAGGACTTCTTCAAAGACCGCTCCGTGTTCTACTCCGCTTTCCCCATTATAGAGCAGGGACAGGTGGGCGAGGACTGGGACTTCCAGTTAAGCCATGTCTACACCGTCGGCATCCTGAACTTCGTCTTTCCCGGCGGCGAGTATGACCCTGACTGCCTGCACCACGAGGTGAAGCTCATCGACACCCACGACAAACATGTGTTCTACGACAAGCTGACATACATCTATCTGGAGATGCCCAAGTTCAAGAAGACCGAGCACGAGCTGGTGACGATGTATGACAAGTGGCTCTTCGTGCTGAAGAACCTGGGGCGGCTCATGGAGCGCCCTGCGGCCCTCCAGGAGCGCGTGTTCCAGCGACTGTTCAGGATGGCCGAGATAGCCCGCTTCACTCCCGACGAGAACCGCATGTACGAGGAGAGCCTGAAGCAGTACCGCGACCTGCACAACGTCATCAGCTCGGCCGAGAGAAGAGGCCGGGAGGAAGGCCGCGAAGAGGGTCGGGAAGAGGGCCGCGAGGAGGGCCGGGAGCAAGGCCGGAGGGAAGGCATCCTGGAAAACGCCCGCAGAATGAAGGCCGACAACATGCCCACCGGGCAGATAGCCCGATACACAGGACTGACGGAAGAGGAAATAATAACACTATAACATTCACTAACTAACAACATCACACTACTATGAAGAAAACATTACGTTTACTGCTCGTGAGTGCCATGGTACTCTTTGCAGGACAGGCGATGGCCGAGGACATCATCTGGCAGGAGGACTGGTCGGGTGTGGGCAGTTTTGCCGACGACCCCTACAAGGCCGACCCCTCCACTTTCAATTCCAACTACACCTTCACCGGCACGCTGCTCAACGAGGACGGCTCGGTGAAGAGCGGCACGAAGTTCTACAACGAGAAGCTCGCCGGAGGTGAGGCTCCTGAGCTGCTCGTGGCCAAGGGCGGCGGCTCGTTTGCTGCCAAGGTCAGCCTCGGCGGGAAGACCGGCGAGATGGTGCTGGCCTACAAGAGCAACAAGAAGCTCACCGTCACCATCGACGGTGCCACCATCGGCGAAGTAAAGGCAACGGGCAATGACTACGAGTGTCCCGTAAGCGTTGCCGTGGGCACGAGCGAGATTACCATCACCTTCACCATGGAGCAGACGAGCAATGCCCGTCTTGACGACATCAAGCTCTATCAGGGCACGGCCAAGAAGCCCGCAGGACTCTCTTGGGGCAAGGCCAGCACCTCGCTGACACTGGGCGAGGAGGTGACCCTCGCGCTCTCCAACGAGAACCAGCTGCCCGTGACCTACACCAGCTCTGACGAGGCCGTGGCCACCATCAGCGCCGACGGCACCATCACGCTCGTTGCCGCTGGAAAGACCACGCTCACCGCCTCTTTTGCAGGTAACGACGAGTATGAGGCCCAGACCGTCTCCATCGACGTGACCGTGAAGGAAGCCGGCGGCGAAACACCCGTCGACCCGCAGCCCGGCGACGAGGTGAAGAGCGTCAGCGTGGCCGAGGCACTGGCCATCATCAACGCACTGGAAGACGGAGCAAAGACCACCGAGGAGTATAGGGTGAAGGGCTTCGTGGTCACAGTGACCGAGATTAACACACAGTTTGGCAACGCCACGTTCACCATGGCCGACAGCAAGGGCGGCTCGCCCGTGCTCACCTTCTTCCGCGGCAAGGGACTGAACGGCGCCAGCATCACCGACGAGAACCTGGTCAAGGTCGACGATGAGGTGGAGGTGCAGGGACTGTTGCAGAAATATGTGAAGGGTGAAGTCGTCACTCCCGAAGTGGCACAGGGCGGAAAGATTGTCTCCATCAACGGTGAGGGCGGCACTCCCGTCAACCCCGATGAAGTGACCAAGGTGGCCAACATCGCTGCCTTCAACGCACTGGCCGAGGGCACCGTGGCCGAGCTGACACTCAGCAACGCCATCGTGAACTACAAGAACGTGAACGGACAGGTCACAGAGCTCTTCATCCGCGACAGCAGCGGAGCCCTCGACCTCTATAACCTGGGCATCAACGCCGGGGCAGGACAGGTGCTCAACGGTACCATCATCGGTGCACGCGGAGCCAACAGCGGATTCACCTTCGCCATGAAGGCCAGCGACACCACCAACGCAGCCACCGTCACCGTGGGAGCAGCACAGACAGTGACTCCCCTCGAGATGGGACCCGACGAGGTGAGCAACTATGTGTGCGACCTGGTGAAGATTGCCGGAGCCACGCTCTCAGAAGACCTCAAGAAATGCTCTGCCGACGGCGCCGAGCTGCCACTCTACGACCGCTTCAAGCTCAACCTGCTCAGCGGACTCGACACCAGCAAGCAGTATGACATCACCGGACTGGTATACGACGGAGGCGAGAAGTACGGTATGGAGCTTGTCATCACAGCCATCACACTGGCCGGCGGCGGCGAGATTGTCTCCGACCCCGCTACACCCGTGGAAAGCATCGCCAAACTGCTGACCAAGGAGAACACCAACAACGTGGAGCTGACGCTCACCAACGCCAAGGTGCTCTTCAACGACGGCAACTCTATCTACGTGCGTGAGAACGGCGCTGCCATCTGCTTCTACCAGATTAACGGCCTGAAGGACGCCGTGAAGGACAACAGCGTGATTAACGGCAAGCTCATTGGCGACTACGAGGTCTACAGGCTCATGCCTGAGCTGAAGGCTAACAAGGACACCAACATCGACGGACTCACCATTGAGGACAGCGAGGAGGTGGCTGCGCCCACACAGACCACGCTGGCCGCCGTGGCTCAGGGAGCGAACGTCTGCGACCTGGTGAAGCTCACCGCAACACTCGTACGCGAGGTGACCTATAAGGAGGACGGCACCGTCAATACCACTAAGTACTATCTCGAGGACGGCGACGTGAAGCTCGTCGTGGTGAACAACAGCAAGAACCTCAAGACCCTGGCCGACGAGGCCGACGGTCAGCCTGTCGTCATCACAGTGGTCGGTGTGGTGAACACCGCCAATGATGCCTACCAGGTGAAGCTCACGAAGGATGCCGAGCTGGCCGGCGAAGGCGTGAAGGGCGACGTGAACGGCGACGGTGCCGTAGACGTGGCCGACATTTCCAGCATCATCACCATCATGGCCGAGAGCACCAACGACCCGAAGGGCGACGTCAACAACGACGGCTCGGTAGACGTGGCCGACATCTCGAACGTCATCACCATCATGGCCGAGAACTAAAAAGCGACCGAACAGAAAATGCTGGGGCCGGCGCAGGGCCTGCCCCAGCTTAAACAGCTAAAAAAACAAAATTATACATCAGTGTTACATACATTGATGTATAATTTTTGTATCTTTGCAGCGCACAAGTAGGAGGCGACGTGTCTCACGTCGCAACAGTCTGCTGGATTGCGACGTGAGACACGTCGCCTCCTACTGTAAAGCGGTGAAATAACAGCCGTATGTGCTAATGTATTGTTATCATGAAGAAACCATTTGTGTACGGTGAACTTGCCGACAAGGATAATTTTATAGACCGTGTTGAAGACCGACGGCAACTGAAGTCGTTCCTGCAAAACGGCATCAGCGTGATGCTTATTTCGCCGCGACGATGGGGAAAGTCATCGCTGGTGAGGCAAACCATGGATGAGTTGCTCAGTGAAGACCAACGCGTACGAGTGTGCTATATAGATGCTTTCAGCATCACGTCAGTCTCCGAGTTCCTCAATGTGTTTGCCTCGGCAGTCATCGAGGGAACATCTTCCACGCTGGAAAAACGTTTCGAGGATGTGAAGCGCTTCATCCACGCCATCACGCCAAGTATCACTATCTCCGATGATGCCTTGAACTCGTTTTCCATGGACTTGAAGATACGACCTGTGGAGCAGAGCGCCCAGGAGATTTTGAGACTGCCGGAAACCATTGCCCAGGCAAAGGGCCTGCACGTCATTGTCTGCATAGACGAGTTCCAGCAACTGGCAACGCTGTCTGAATGGAAAAGCCTTGAGGGAAAGATGCGCTCGGAGTGGCAACTGCAGCATAATGCCACCTACTGTCTTTACGGCAGCAAGCGCCACATGATGATGGACATCTTTGGCAACGCTGCCAATCCCTTCTACCGCTTCGGGCAGGTACTCTTCCTGAAGAAGATTGAAAAGCAATATTGGATTCCCTACATCAGGGATGGCTTCGCCAAAACCGGAAAGAAGATAAGCGAAGAACTGGCCGGGCGGATATGCGATGTGGTGGAGTGCCAGTCGTGGTACGTGCAGCAGTTCAGCTTCTTCGTTTGGACTGCTACTGACGGTGAGGTTACGGAAGATACGATAGTCAGACAGCAGCAGATGCTCATAGACACTAACGCACCCATGTTTCTTTCCGATTCCGAGGAACTCACACCGTCGCAGATAGGAATGTTAGCCGCCATCAGCAACGGGGAGACACGGCTCAATTCCCAGGCCGTGGTCAACCGCTACCAGCTGGGCAACCAGCAGACCATAACGCGCAACAAGCAGCGACTGAAAAACCTGGACATCATAGAGCAGCACGAAGAAACGTTCCGATTCGTTGATGCCGTCTATAATCTGTGGTTTCGCCAGCAATACCGTCATCGTATAAGGTGAACACGTATCATATTAGAGTGTACTCAAATATTAATGAATAATTCGTGGACATTTATGAACATTATATGTAAAAAACAAGATGGCATTTATCTGTAACATAAATGACCTTAAATGACCACGAATTATTCATAAATAATAGGTGTAATTAATTCTGAGCGATTACTTAAGTAAAGAATATATGAAGCAAGATAAGCAGTTGACGCCGATGATGAAGCAGTTCTTCGACCTGAAGGCGAAGCACCCCGACGCGGTGCTCCTCTTCCGCTGCGGCGACTTCTACGAGACCTACTGCGAGGATGCCGTCACGGCCTCGCAGATACTGGGCATCACCCTCACCAAGCGCAACAACGGCTACAACAAGGGCGACGAGATGGCCGGATTTCCCCATCACGCCCTCGACACCTACCTGCCCAAGCTCATACGCGCCGGCAAGCGGGTGGCCATCTGCGACCAGCTGGAGGACCCTAAGCTCACGAAGAAGCTCGTCAAGCGCGGCATCACCGAGCTCGTCACCCCCGGCGTGGCCCTCTCGGACAACGTGCTCAACTACAAGGAGAACAACTTCCTCTGCGCCGTACACTTCGGCAGGTCGGCCTGCGGCGTCGCCTTCCTCGACATCTCGACGGGCGAATACCTCGTCGGCGAGGGCACCTACGACTACGTGGAGAAGCTGCTGGGCAACTTCCAGCCCAAGGAGGTGCTCTACGAGCGCGACCGCCGCCAGGACTTCGAGCGATACTTCGGCACGCGCCTCGTCACGTTCCAGATGGACGACTGGGTGTTCACCGAGCAGAGCGCCATGCAGAAGCTGCTCAAGCACTTCCGCGTGAAGAGTCTCAAGGGATTCGGCGTGGAGCACCTGCACAGCGGCGTCGTGGCCGCGGGAGCCATACTCTACTACCTGGAGCAGACACAGCACACGCACATTGCCCACATCACGCACCTTGCGCGCATAGAGGAGGACAAGTACGTGCGACTGGACAAGTTCACCATACGCTCGCTCGAGCTGCTGCAGCCCATGCAGGACGACGGCCGCTCGCTGCTCGACGTTGTAGACCGCACCGTCTCGCCCATGGGCAGCCGTCTGCTGCGCCGATGGCTGGTGTTTCCCCTGAAGGAGCGGAAACCCATTGAGGAGCGCCTCGACGTGGTGGACTATTTCTTCCGCCATCCCGACTTCCGCCAGACGGTCGACGAGCAGCTGCACCGCGTGGGCGACCTGGAGCGCATCATCTCGCGCGTAGCCGTGGGCCGCGTGTCGCCCCGAGAGGTCAACCAGCTGAAGACGGCACTACAGGCCATAGCCGTCATCAAGAACGCCTGTAGCAGACCCTCCCCCGACAGACCCTCCCCCGACAGACCCTCCCCCCAGCCCCTCCCTGAAGGGAGGGGAGTGGTTACTTCTTCCGCAGAAGATGATATTGACAAAACTATATACTCCCCTCCCTCCAGGGAGGGGCTGGGGGGAGGGTCTGTGATTGCCAGCATCGGCGACCGGCTGTCACTCTGCGAGAGCATACGCGACCGCATAGCCCGCGAGATAGTCAACGACCCGCCGCAGATGGTGCAGAAGGGGGGCGTCATAGCCGACGGCGTCAATGCCGAGCTCGACGAGCTGCGACGAATAGCCTACAGCGGAAAGGACTACCTGCTGCAGATACAGGAGCGCGAGGCACAGCAGACGGGAATACAGTCGCTCAAGATAGGCTACAACAACGTCTTCGGCTACTACCTCGAGGTGCGCAACACCTACAAGGACCGCGTGCCGCCAGAGTGGGTGCGCAAGCAGACACTGGCACAGGCCGAGCGATACATCACCCAGGAGCTGAAGGAGTATGAAGAGAAGATACTCGGCGCCGAAGACAAGATACTCGCCCTCGAGACGCGACTCTTCGCCGAGCTGGTAGAGGCCATACAGGAATACATACCCCAGACGCAGATTAACGCCACCCTGCTGGCACAGCTCGACTGCCTCCTGGGCTTCGCCAAGACCGCCGAGGAGCACCGATACGTGAGGCCGGTCATAGACGACGGCGACGTCATCGACATACGCCAGGGGCGCCACCCCGTCATAGAGACCGAGCTGCCCATAGACGAGCGATACGTGCCCAACGACATCGAGCTCGACCAGGAACGCCAGCAAATCATCATCGTCACCGGACCCAACATGGCCGGTAAGTCGGCACTGCTACGACAGACGGCCCTCATCGTGCTCCTCGCACAGACAGGATGCTTCGTGCCCGCAGAGAGCGCACGCATAGGGCTGGTCGACAAGATTTTTACTCGCGTGGGAGCCTCAGACAACATCTCGCTCGGCGAGTCGACCTTCATGGTCGAGATGACCGAGGCGTCGAACATACTCAACAACGTCACACCTCGCTCGCTCGTGCTCTTCGACGAGCTGGGACGAGGCACCTCCACCTACGACGGCATCTCCATAGCATGGGCCATCGTGGAGTACCTGCACGAGCAGCCAAAGGCACGCGCACGCACACTCTTCGCCACACACTACCACGAGCTGAACGAGATGGAGAAGAACTTCCCGCGCATCAAGAACTACAACGTCAGCGTGCGCGAGGTCGACGGCCGCGTCATCTTCCTGCGACGGCTGGAACGGGGCGGCAGCGAGCACTCCTTCGGCATACACGTGGCCGAGATTGCGGGAATGCCGCGTAGCATCGTAAGACGCGCCAACGCCGTGCTCAAGCAGCTCGAGGCCGAGAACGCACAGGTGGGAAAGGCCGGAAAGCCCACCGCCGAGATTGCTGCCACAAGGGAGGGAATGCAGCTCTCGTTCTTCCAGCTCGACGACCCCGTGCTCTGCCAGATACGCGACGAGATGCTCACCCTCGACATCAACAACCTCACGCCCGTAGAGGCCCTCAACAAGCTCAACGACATCAAGAAGATTGTGGCAGGGAAATAGCACGGACGATTCTTACTGACTAGGAGGCGACGTGTCCCACGTCGCAATCTAGCTGCTTGTAGTGACGTGTCCCACGTCGCAATCTAGCTGATTGTTGCGACGTGAGACACGTCGCCTCCTATTGCAAAGCGGCCTAATAACTATTGTTGTCCGGGGAAACGGCCTGAAAGGCCAATAAGCAGTCAGCCCAGGGCAGCGCCCTGGGTGGACATGTTGCATACGCTTCATCGCCCTGGAAGGGCAAAAGCATTGATTTTTAACGCTTTTGCCCTTCCAGGGCGTTTTTACGTCGTGCCCTATACCCAGGGCGCTGCCCTGGGCTATCTGCTTACTGGCCTTTCAGGCCGTCTTCCCAAGCCCAATTACTTCTAATATTTCTCAAAAGCTCATAAATAGTAACCATCTGAGCGATTGGAAAATTTT
>CAMPCG010000080.1 GCA_946644025.1 uncultured Prevotellaceae bacterium
CCCGACGGACTGGTATTCACCAACCACCACTGCGGCTTCGAGGCCATCCGCAGCCACTCTACCGTTGAGCACGATTACATGCTGAACGGCTTCTATGCCAAGAGCTTTGCCGAGGAGCTGCCCAACAAGAACATGTTCGTCTCGTTCATGGTGGAGCAGAAGGACGTTACCGCCGAGCTGCGGGCCATGGGCATTGAAGACATGACTCCCGACCGCCGCCACGTCTTTCTCGATTCTATCGAGAACGTCATGTCGAAGCAGGTGAAGGAGAAGGACGCCACGCTGCGACTGGAGCTGAAGGCCTTCTACGAGCGCAACAGCTACTATGCCACGACCTACCGCGACTTCACCGACGTGCGCCTGGTGTTCACCATTCCCAAGTCGATGGGTAAGTTCGGCGGCGAGACCGACAACTGGATGTGGCCCCGCCAGACGTGCGACTTCAGCGTCTTCCGCATCTATGCCGACCCGAAGACGAACGGTCCCGCCGAGTACAGCGAGCAGAACGTGCCCTACCACCCCGAGCACTGGGCCCGCGTCTCTGACGAAGGCTACAAGGAGGGCGACTTCTCGATGACGATGGGCTATCCCGGCTCTACCAGCCGCTATCTGTCGAGCTACGGCATTGAGGAACGCTACGTGCAGAACGACGTGCGCCAGCAGGTGCGCGGCGTGAAGCAGCAGGTGATGAAGCGCCACATGGATGCCTCTGAGGCCGTGCGCATCAAGTACGACTCGAAGTATGCACAGAGCAGCAACTACTGGAAGAACTCCATCGGCATGAACAAGTGCATCGACAGCATCGGACTGATCCGCCAGAAGGCACAGTTCGAGCAGCAGCTGCAGGACTGGCAGAAGGAGACGGGCTACCTCAGCGGCAAGCTCGACTTCCAGAAGATGCAGGAGCTCTACAAGCAACGCATCAACGTGATGCGGGCCTACATGCTGTGGAACGAGACCTTCCGCCGCACCGACGAACTGAGCACGCGTGCCCTGCGCGCCCACAACGGTGCACAGCCCGTGGGCAAGGGCAAGCGCCAGCACATCACGTTCAAGGATAACAGCACGACGTGGGACTACGACTGCGACCGCGAGACGCTGGGCACGCTGCTGAAGAACTACCGCCAGCAGCTGAAGGACCAGAAGTACCTGCCAGCCTTCTACACCGAGGTCATCGACAAGAAGTATGGCGGCGACTGTCAGGCCTACGCCAACGACCTCTATGCCAAGTCGAAGCTGCTGAAGAAGAAGGCGCGCCTCTACCCGATGAAGAAGTCGTTCATGAAGGACATGGGCGTCAGCTTCGGCTATGACCTGACGGAAGTGATGATGACGCTGCGCCAGGAGATGGAGGCCATGAGCGACGACATTGACCAGCAGGAGCACTACCTCTGCGACGCCAAGCTGCGCATGGAGGAGGACCTGCCCCACTACAGCGACGCCAACTTCACCCTGCGCCTGAGCTATGGCCAGGTGAAGGAGTACAATCTGGGCGGACGCCCCTCAGGCTGGCAGACCAAGGCCCCGAGCATCGTCGCAAAGATGCGCCAGGCCGACACTATCGAGGACTACAAGGCCGAGCCCGAGATGCTCTCGCTGATGCAGCAGGCCGGCGACATGCCGCTCTGCTTCCTGACCACCAACGACATTACCGGCGGCAACAGCGGCTCGCCCATGTTCGACAGCAAGAACCGACTCATCGGACTCGCCTTCGACGGCAACTGGGACTCGCTCTCCAGCGACATCTTCTTCGACTCGCAGCTGGCGCGCTGCATCGGCGTGGACATTCGCTACGTGCTCTACATGATGGACCGCTGGGGACATACCGACCGGCTGCTCCAGGAAATCAGAAAAGAGAAGTAGGCCATGGAGATAACGATTCAGAGTCTTGACCGCATCGGCGAGGCTGCGCGCGAGTTCGTCGACAGCATCGGCCAGCACCGCGTCTTCGCCTTCTATGGGTCTATGGGGGCCGGAAAGACGACCTTCATCAAGGCTGTCTGCGAGGCGCTCGGCGTAGGGGAGCAAGTCACCTCGCCCACCTTCGCCATCGTCAATGAGTATTCCATTGACCATTCGCCACTGACCATTGACCATCCTGAACCCCAGGCAATGGTCAATGGTCAGTCTTCAATGGTCAATGGCCAGAAGGTCTACCACTTCGACTTCTACCGCATCAAGCGGCTGGAGGAGGCCTACGACATGGGCTGCGAGGAGTATTTCTACAGCGGCAGCCTCTGCTTCATCGAGTGGCCCGAGCTGATTGAGGAACTCCTGCCCGAAGATGCCGTCCGCGTGACCATCACCCAGCAGCCCGACGGACAGCGCCTACTCACTATGTAAAACCTCCACCCACCCCTCCACCCACCCCTCACCCACAACACCCACCACCCCCACTAAACCCCACCAAACCCACTAACCCCACCCTCCCCACTAAAAACCCTCATAATACTATGCACCGACTTCCTCTTCTTCTTTCTTTTTTAGCGCCAGCCGCCCTTTCGGCTGCCGACGACATGACCGACGTTACGGCCCAGTACATCACCAATGCTTCCTTTGAGGCCGATAACGTTTCGACGCTCAGCCCTGTCAACAACTCGGCCGACGGCCTCCGGGGCTACACGGTCGCCGCGCCCCAGGGCTGGAGCGTGCAGAATGGTGCCAATGCCGTGAGCCTCATCGTCAACGCGCAGTGCTTCACCGACAATAATTTCGGCAAGGTGACCACCCTGGCCGACGGCAGCCAGGCTTACTACCTGCGCCTGGGCTGGACCACCGGCACCACCACCCTGAGCCAGACACTGAAGAATCTGCCCAAGGGGCGCTACCAGCTCGCTGCCGATTTGCGCTCTGCTTACGCCAACCAGGCCAGCTCGACGCTGGAGATGAAGGCGGGCAGTGCCGCTTCGACCGTGCCTTTCGCGGTAGGCTCCACGGGTTGCTTCACTTCGATGGAATGGGGGAAAACAGAACTTGTCTTCTCTCAGGCTGCCGATGGCGATGCTACCGTCTCCTTCAGCGTGAACTGGCTCTCAGGCGGCTCGTGCGTGATGATTGACAATGTGCGCCTCTATCGGCTCAGCGACGACTATGTAGTCCCCGAGCAGCCTACGGAGACCGACGTGGAGAGTCCTACCGAGGGTGCGGTTTCTGGCGATTTCATCGACGAGAAGACCATGAAGGGCGACCTGCTGCAGATGCTCGCCAACTTCGCCACCTACATGAAGAACGACTTCCAGCTGTGCGTGGCGCCCAACAGTGTGAACGAGGACTGCGGTTGCTTCCGTGGCGAGAACACCATGGGCAACGACGAGCGCGGTGTGCGCCCCAATGCCGACCTCTCAATGATTTGCGCCTTCCTCGTGAAATATGGCAAGGGCAAGGTGACGCTCCCCGCCGGCGTGACCTGGGACGAGCTGGAGACCATCGCCATGAAGAGCCTCATCTTCGCCTACAGCACCCACAAGGCCAACAAGCTGAAGGTGACAGCCGGAAACAAATACTGGGGCAGCACCTCGACCAGCGACTACGTCTGGGAGAGTTCGCTGTGGGCCATGTCGGTGGCCTATTCCGCCTTCTTCCAGTGGGAGAAGCTCAGCGAGCAGCAGCGCGGATATATCTACAACCTGCTGAAGGCTGAGTGCAACTACGAGCTGTATCGCTCGATTCCAACGGGCTATAACGGCGACACCAAGGCCGAGGAAAACGGCTGGGAGGCCGATGTGCTTGCCGTCACGCTGGGACTCTTCCCCAACGACGAGCTGGCTCCGCGATGGTTCCAGCGGCTGCGGGAGTTTGCCATCAACAGCTACTCGCACAAGGACGACGCCACGGACAACACCGTCGTCGACCCCGACTACGACCAGAAGACCGTGAAGGACCTCTATAAGGGCAGGAACCTCTACGACGACTACACCCTGCAGAACCATAATTACTTCCACACCAGCTATCAGAACGTCGTCATCCAGGAGCTTGGCGAGGCCGCCCTGGCCCTGAAGCTCTTCCAAAAGGAACTCTATGGCGAGGAGCGCTGGAAGACCAACGCGCTGATGCACAACTGTCAGGAGGTGATGGACAACGTGCTCTACGACCTGGCTCTGGCCGACGGCGAGCTGGCCATGCCCAACGGCAACGACTGGAGCCTCTTCCTCTACGACCAGATTACGAGCTACTCCACCAATGCCTGCTTCCTGCGCGACCCGCACGCCCTGATGCTGGAGAACCTGGCCTACAAGCAGATCAAGGCCCGCCAGACCACCACCACCGACGGCTCGTGGCTGTTGCGCCCCGATGTGGGTGCCCGCCGCATGGGCGTGGAGGCCCACCGCGTGATGATGACGTGGCTCATGCACGAGATGCTCTCCACCGCCGACCTCGCCCCCACCGCCTGGTCCGACTTCCTGACCGACTACTCGCGTGCAAAGGTCTACTCCTCGCAAAACATCGTCCGTGCCGCCAACGACCAGCGCTTCAGCTGCTTCTCGTGGAGCCAGGGACTGAAGAGCTACACCGGCTACATCGCCGCCAACAGTGTGGACAAGAACAAAATCGTGGTGCCCTTCCGCGCCAACAACACCGGCAATTTCCTGGGCTGGTATGACGTGCAGGGCAAGCAGGCCAATGCCACGCCGGTGCTCAGCGGCAAGTACCAGCTGGACGGCGAGGCCTGGGTGATGAACGGCGAGCTGCAGACCAACGACGCCACGCTCAACAACCGGTTCGCCATCTACTCCACGCCCGGCAACCCCGTCATCTATATAGATTATGTACGTGCAAACAGCCCCTGCACCATCAACGCCGAGAAGGGTGGACTGATGGCCATCAGCGTGGACGAGCTGACCAAGACGAAGCGTACGCTCTACTACCCCGACTATTCCGAGGACTTCGACTGCTACTGCTACACGCACCGTCAGCTCGACGGCACCGCCTTCTCCACCCTGCCCGGCCCGTGGGTCAATGTGGACAACGCCTTCAGCATCGTCAATGCCGGCGACAAGAGCTTTGCTTTTGGCGAGAAGGCCAACAACAACTCCATCATGACTGCCCGCCTCTATGGTCTGTATAGCAACAAGAGCCGTTCGGTGGCCGCGGGCGACGTCGTAGACCGCCGCGCAGTAGCCTACTACAGCAACATGACCGCCGAGCAGACGAACAATTTCTTCAACGAGGTGGCGCAGCTCACCTATACCCTGCCCAAGGGCTGGAACGGCGTCATCGTGCCCGATGGAACCGGTGCGAATGGCCCTGAGTGTACCTACTACATGCTGTTGAGCAACTTTGCCGGCGAGAGCAACGAGTGTACCGTTGAGAACTTCTACAACAAGCTGGGCAAGCCCGTCTTCGCTACGAAAACCACCATCAGCCAGCGAGGCTCTACGGCCTCCTTCACCGTCGCCGAGAACAGCTCGGTGGTCAACACCCTGCACTTCTTCATCAGCGGCAGCGACGTGGAGGCCATCCAGGCAGAGGGCGACCCTACCACCATCTATCTGCTCAATCTGGTGAAGGGCAACAACAAGCTCAACGTCACCGCCTATACCGCCTTCGGCCAGACGCTGTCGAAGGATATAACCCTGAGCACGAGCGTGCTGAAGGTGAGCATCGTCGGCGACGAGCTAGTGGTCGAGGAGACCGACACGTTTCCCGGCCATGACACCACAGCCATAGGCGCTATTAATGGCCCGTCGCAAAAGACGGCAGCCTACGACCTGGGAGGTCGTAGGCTGCCGGATGGCGACGTACTGCCCGGTTCGCCCGTGAAGTCGGCGAACCACCAATTGTATATTCAAAACGGGCGGAAGGTCTTACAGTAAAGTGGGCTCAGAAGCCGCTGGACTGGTGCAGCCGGTCCAGGTTGCCGTCCCACAGTTCGTGCAGGTCGTCCAGGTCCTCGGCCAGGGCATAGTCCACCACGCAGAGGCACATCTCCTCCGTCAGCTCGCTCTGGCCCAGGCGCATCTCCCAGAAGGCATCGGGCTCCTCCTCGTCAACCCATTGAAAACGTATGAGGCTGTTCTTGCGCCGCTCCACGATGCGCGCCTTCAGGGTGTGGTGCTCGCCCCAGGGACTGCCCCACGTAAGGCTCATGATGCCGTCTTCCTCAGTCACACGGTCGGCAAGCCAGCGCTCCAGACCATGGTCCGTGCTCAGCAATTGCCACAACAAGTCGGGCTTACGGGCTGACAACGGATATTCCAGTTCAAGTTTCCTCTTTCGCATCTATTTCATCGGTTTTAGGTTTTTAAGGCCTCGTGGAACTCACTTCCACGGGGCAAAATTACACTTTTTTCCCGAAACGGCAAAAAAATGTGCGAAATTTTTTTGCCGTCTTGAAAAAACTTCGTACCTTTGCACCCGCTTTCAGACAGTTAGTGTCTGCCAGCCCCTTTTTTCCGGAAGGAGATGATGGCGGGATAGCTCAGCTGGTTAGAGCGCATGATTCATAATCATGAGGTCGCCGGTTCAATCCCGGCTCCCGCTACAGCGAAAGTCGGCAAGTTACAGTGAAAAGTAGCTTGCCGACTTTCTCTTTGTGCCCTCTGCCGGGCTGAAAAAGACTCTGGAGAACGCTTCGTAGCGGTCTCCAGAGTTGAGCGGGGTGAGCGGCTGACGTCCTTGTCCTGTTGAGGGGCGGGGAGCGCCCAGTGGCTACTTGTGCTTCTCCAGGTTCATTCGGCGGAGGAACTCCGTCTGTGCCGCAGTCAGAGTGTCTGCGTGGCGGATGCTCCAGTCGGTCGAGTCAATGCGAAGTCCGGCAGTGTCGAGCCAGGCGGCATAGTCAATCGTGTCGGTGGTTTCCACCAAGCGTCGTACCTCAGTGAGGGGCTCGCCGGCGGCGTCGGCGCAGGCCTGCCAGAACTCTTCTTCGGTGAATCCGCGCTTCAATTCGTGGTAGTAACGCTGGTAGAGCTGTCGCATCACGTCGTCGAGCGAATGCTCATGCCGGCTCTTGCGACGGATGTCGATGTCGAGCAGCAGACCGATGACGGGGCCCTTGAAGTAGTAGTTGACGCGCACGTCGCGGCCGTTCTTGTCGTGATTCATGAAGTTGAGCCAGATGTCGTAGCTGCTCTGTCGCAGGCTCTGATGGTACTGCCCCTCGTAGGGCGCATAGAGCGAGAAATAGGTGGAGAGCAGCTGCAGCGCTTCGTCGGTGGTGACGATGCCGGCATTACGAAGCAGGCGGAACTCGTAGTAGCACGTCAGGCCTTCGCTCACCCACAGCATCGGCGTGATGGCTTCGTGGTCGTAGTCCAGCGGCCACAGCTCCGACGGACGGATGCACTTGACGTTATACAGGTGGAAGTATTCGTGGGCTACGAAAGCCAGGAACTTGACATGTGAGCGCCTCGACTCGAAGCGGTAAGTGCCGTCGGTGTAGCAGGCTTGCGAATTGAGGTGCTCCAGTCCGCCTTGTCCTTCGCCCATGTGGATGAGGCAGTAGTTGTCGTAAGGAACATCGCCCATCATTTTCGTCGTGGCCGAGATGATACGTTTGAAGTCGTCGGCAAACCCTACTTCCTCCACTCCCTCGGGCGTCTCGAGCGCCAGTTCGTAACCGTGCCCCTCGTGGGTGAAAGTCTGTGTGTAGAAGTTGCCCAAGAGCAGCGGCGAATCGTAGAGTACATCGAAGTCCTGTACGGTGAAGCTGCGGTTGTCGTCGGCGTTCGGACGCATCCCCGTGGCTATGTGCTGCCAGTTTTGCGGCATGTCGAAGCGAACGGTGACAGGATGCTGCTGCTCGCCGTCCACATACATGAAGACGCCGTTGGGCGCCACAAAAGCCACGTTGCTTTCCACACGGCTCGAAGCCACGTCGCGCTGGTTGGCATAGACGCGATAGCTCACGCAGAGTCGTCCGTCGGCAGGCAAGGGTATACGCCAGCGGTTCAGTCCTTCCTTATTCCACCGGAGGGGCGTTCCCGCCTGGTCCGTTGCGTGAAAGTCGGTGAGGTGCTTCGCAAAGTCGAGCATCTCGTAATAGCCCGGCGCCCAGCGTGGCATGTTAAGCACCACGTCGGCACGCTTGCCGCCAGCGTCGGCGGTGTACGTAAGGTCAACAAGCAGATAGTGGCCGGCGGTGTCGAAAGCCACCGAGTAGTCGAGCGAATAGTCCGTCGGAGTCTGCTGACTCGGCTGCGCCATCCCGCATAGGGTGAGGGCAATGACAATGCTGAGAAGAATCTTTTTCATAATGCTTGATATTCCGGCTGCAAATTTAACGATTATTTTGCATATTACCGAAGAACCGGGCAAAATCTTCACCTTATTTATAGGTATGGTCTATAAATTGGCAAAGCCTGCCCGCCGCTCACCCCTCCCCGGCCCCCCTCTGTCTCTCCCCAAGTGGAGGGAGGGGCGAGCGGCGGACCATGGCGGCGTTTTTTACAAACCATTACAGACTTTACAAACCATGTCGGTATTTTTACAAACCAAGACAGTGTTTGTACAAACACTTTCAGTGTTTCAAGATTTCAGCTACCCTTTATTTATTTATTGTACGTGTAAAGGCAACTTTTGAACGGCTCTCTCCCACCATCAAATTAGACTCTCCCCTTCCGTCCCAGCGTGTCTTTGCCGAACTTACTCCGTCTTGGCAAAAAAAAAGAATGAATTCCTTTTGTTTTGCGCTCGACTTTTCGTAACTTTGCGCTTTACAAGCGCGAACTTACTCCGTCTCGGCAAAAAAAAAGAATAAATTCTTTTGTTTTGCTCTCGACTTTTCGTAACTTTGCCGCAAATTTGTAAGCATGATGGAACGATTCTTCAATACTGCAGGGTCGATACGCATATAGTAAGAAAAGCGCATGAAACGATTAATCATAGTAGGCACGCTGCCAGAGACATCGTATTTAGGGGGAGTGAGCATCCACGTGCAGCGCCTGCTGCAAAGCCTCGACGCGAGGGGAGTGAACTATAGCTTTTGCGACTACAA
Organism: uncultured Prevotellaceae bacterium; assembly: GCA_946644025.1. The sequence goes on from CAMPCG010000080.1 coordinate 8,936, forward strand.
GTCGAGGGGCGTAATGGCCTCCTGCCTCTACGTCGTGCGTCGTCGTGGGTGCGTTCACCTGCACATCTCCAACCCTATTTTGCTGCTCCTGTTCGTCTTGTGCTGCAAGCTGTCGCTCTCCCGCTGCATCTTCACGCTCCACGGCAACTACGGCCGCTACTCGGGGTTCAAGCGGCTATGCCTCGAGGCCGCCCTGCGCCTGGCCGACGTGCCTGTGGCCATCAACGAGGCGAGCTACGAGGCGTGCCGCCGAGTGAACGCCAACACCAGGTTCATTCCCGTGTTTATACCGCCGCTGGCCGAGACACCGCTCACTGGCGACGTGCTGCAGATTGTGGCGGCGTGCAAGGAAAGGCGTCGGCCCATCGTGTCGACCAATGCCAGCACATACTCTACCGACAAGGACGGAAACGATGTCTACGGGATAGACTTCCTCGTAGGCTATTTCTCGGCCCATCCCGAATACACCCTGCTCATCTCCGACCCCAAGGGCGCTTACCGGCAGCAATATCCCGAGACAGCCGACAACGTGGTGTTCATCGCCCAGCCCCATTCCTACTACGAGCTGCTGAAGCAGGTGGACGTCTTCGTGCGCAACACGTCGACCGACGGCGACGCGCTCTCTGTCAAGGAGGCGCTGTCGTTGAATGTCCCCGCACTGTGTACCGACAGCGTGAACAGGCCGTCGGGCGTCATACTCTTCAGGTACAGTGATCAGGAGAGCTTCGCGCTGGCCCTCGAGAAGGCGAAGGAACAGCCTGGCACAGGCAGCGAGTACGCCGCCAATGATGTCGTAGACAGATTGGTGGAGCTGTACTCCTGAGTTTCAAAATCTGCAAAAGGCTTTCAAAATTAGCAAAATTTAATGCGTTAGGCTCTCAGAGTGTACGGCTTTTGTGTAATTTGCTTATTTTTGCAAGGCAAAAACTAACATATTACTAAAGTTAACCTAAAATTAAGTACAATGAAAAAGTCAATTCGTATGGGTTTGAAGAAGATGCTTTCGTGCATCGTTGTCGTGAGTGCCGTCGTCGGGATGGGTATGCTTACCGGTTGCAAGGACAAGGCCAGCGCCGACCTTGTGGTCTATGGCAAGATATTCACTTCCGAGTAACGAATTTTGCAGGGCCCAAAATGAAGTCCCGAATAACAAATAGC
>CAMPCG010000081.1 GCA_946644025.1 uncultured Prevotellaceae bacterium
CTGCTCCTTGCAGGCACCAAAGGGACCGCTGACGGCAATGGCGGGTAAACGCTTGGCCTGCTCACCCTTCGGCGTATAGAGGTCTGCAGCCAATGTCAGACCGTACTGTGTCTCAAACGTGACCTTCTGGTGGTCAACCTTGTCACTCTTCGGGAACACCTTGTCCCACTCCTGAGTCAATGTCAATGTAGTATTCATATTTTCCTTGTTTTGGTTATTACACGCTTTCTGATTGCAAGCCGCGAGCATTCCCGCTGCGAGCATTGCCGTAAACAGTATCTTCTTCATCGTTGTTAGGGTGTTGATAGTTAGTCGTTTTGCAGTAGGAGGCGACGTGTCTCACGTCGCACCAATCGGCGGGATAGCGACGTGAGACACGTCGCACCAATCTGTTGGATAGCGACGTGAGACACGTCGCCTCCTACTTTGGCACTGCAAAGGTACACACATTATTTTATATATTAAGTACACAAAACGCGGGGATATTTACCAATATCGCAGATTTTTTTCGTACCTTTGCACCCGTTATGAAGAAGATACTGCAAGTCGACCATCCTAATGTCTATGCCCGCCAGACGGGTTCCCCAGAATTGCATCCGCTGCTGAGCATCATCTGCTACGACGAGGTATCGCCCGTACATAGCAGTCTGAACAGCTACGGTGTCTACGGTCTGTTCATCCAGCGCAACTTTCCCGACGCCCTCAGCTACGGCAGCGTGCTGATGCACGACGTTGGCGAGACCTCCATCATCGCCGTTGCACCGGGACAGCTGGGCGGCAGGGAGGACAGCGGCGAGCTGTTTGAACTGAGCGGCTGGGCCGTGTTGTGGTCGCCCGAACTGATACACAACACCGACTTGGAAGCGCGTTTGCGCGACATGCCCTTCTTCTCCTATTTCTACACAGAGTCCTTGAAGATGGAGCCGACGGAGTGGACGGCCATCACCGCCCTGATTATCCAGATGCGGCAGGAGCTGCGGGATAATGAAGACTCTGCCTCTCTGCGCAACGTGCTCTTGGGCTATCTGCGTCTGCTCCTGGAATACTGCTACCGCATCTACCTGCGCCAGCTGTCGACAGAGGTTGAAGACGCTCCCGACATCCTGAAACGCTTCCACCAATTATTGGAACAGTATTATTTCAAGGGCCGCCAGCACCAGGAAGGACTGCCCACCGTGGCCTATTGCGCGTCGCAGATGCACTATTCGACCCATTACTTCGGCGACCTTATCCGCAAGCAGGCAGGCACCACGGCCATCGGCTATATCCACACCTACGTCATCAACATCGGCAAAAGCCTGCTCATGCAGGGCCACAACATCAGCGAGGCCTCGCGTATGCTCGGCTTCGAGTTTCCCCATCATTTCACTCGGCTCTTCAAAAAGATGACCGGCCTCACCCCCAGCCAGTTTCTTAGAGGAGGGGGTGTTTTTGGGAGTGAGAGGTGAGGGGTGAGAGGTGAGAGGTTACTTTTGCGGCAGGACACTCTTCTTCCTCCGAACACAAAACGCCAAACACCTAACACCTAACACCAAACATCACCCAAAACCTAACGCCTAACACCCAACTATACAAATGAATTGGATAACATTAATTGTAGCCGGGCTATGTGAAGTTGGCTTCACCTACTGCCTTGGCAGAGCGAAAGGAGTCTCAGGAAGCGAATGGTACACCTGGATAGGGGCCTTTGCCCTTTTGTATGTCCTGAGTGCCGTCCTACTGGCAAAGGCCACCCAGACCATCGCCCTGGGCACTGCCTATCCTGTCTGGACAGGCATCGGCGCAGTGGGTGCAGTCCTCATCGGAATATTCATTTTCCATGAGCCTGCAACATTCTGGAGAGTGTTCTTCCTTACTACACTCATCGTATCGATTATCGGACTTAAAGCATTATCATGATGGAACAGTTTAGAGAAATGAGAAGAAAGCGCCAACAGCTTTCCCACGAAGCGAGCATTGGCATCTTGCAGAGAGCAACATCGGGCACGCTGGCACTGCTGGGCGACAACGGCTACCCCTACGCCCTGCCCATCAGCTATGTCTACGCGGATGGCAGGCTCTATTTCCACAGTGCGCTGACCGGACATAAGGTCGACGCCATCCGCCAATGCGACAAGGCCTCGTTCTGTGTCATCGACCAAGACCATGTCATGCCATCGGAGTACACCACCTACTTCCGCAGCGTGATAGCATTTGGCAGGATTCATATCGTCGAGGACGAGACGGAGAAGCTGGCCATCGCCAGATTATTGGGCAACCGATATAACCCTCATCAGGACGAGTCCCTGCAGAAGGAGATAGAGCGAGGACTGGCCCGTATGCTGGCCATTCGTCTCGACATAGAGCACCTGACAGGAAAAGAAGCTATAGAACTGGTAAAACTACGCAACAATGACTGAAAAAGAGAAAATGCTGGCTGGAGAAGTCTATTCGGCCATCGACCCTGAACTGCTGGGCGAGTTGATGGAGACGAGAAAGAAGATTCACGAATACAACTCATTGCAGCCCGCGGAGACGCAGAAGATGAAAGAACTGCTGAAAGGCTTGCTTGGCCATATAGGCGACGACAAGATTATCATCAACCAGCCCTTCCGATGTGACTACGGAGGGCAGATAGCTGTCGGCAAGCGGTTCTTTGCCAACTTCAATTTCACCGTCCTTGACGAAGCCCCCGTGACGATAGGCGATGATTGCTTCATCGGGCCGAATGTCAGCATATACACTGCCTGTCACAGCACAGACCCTGTAGAAAGAAACACCCGCCAGGAGTGGGCCCGCCCTGTCAGCATCGGCAATAACGTATGGATTGGCGGCAGCGTCACCATCCTGCCAGGAGTGACGATAGGCGATAACGTCACCATCGGTGCAGGTGCGGTGGTAACGCGCAACATACCGGCCAACACCATCGCCGCAGGCAATCCCTGCAAGGTCATCAAAAGCTTATAGGCCGCCTCGCCCCTTACTTTTGCATGAACCGTTCCTCGTGTTCGTTTAAGCCCTTCAAACACTTCGGAAACCACGATTAGCTCACGTCTTTCCTTACGGAGGCTTGAGCGGCAGACGCCCTCCCCATACTAAACGGCATCTTTCCGCCTATTCTGAGATAGGCGCAAAGAACAGGGTGACTTCCTGGACGGGCTCATCCTTAATTAAATATAATTTTTATACAGGGCGTGCCGCCATTGTCTTTAAAAGTAGTAATTTTGCAGTTTGAATGTCAGGAAATAAAAGCCATAGAATAGAGTGTTGAGCCAATGAGACCGTGGAAATTGTTGCTCTACTACCTGCTGCTGCTGGTTATCATGGTCTCTTGGACTAACATAGCGGCTGCGCCTCCGCTGCCTGTGCGTGTGGCGTTTATGCTGGCCGTGCTCTACCCTGGCCTTAACGATGTACGCGGCCTGTTCGTTGCCGCGCTGACGTGTTTCTGGAGCATTGCGTCGCTGGGCTACGCCTATTCCTACATGCCCACGATGCCCACCATCTACGTGCTGACGATGTCGGTGGGTCTGTGGCTCTTCTGGGACCGCCACAAGGAGATTACCAGCCGGCTCTTGGGTGGCGAGAACAGCCTGGTGTTCTTCTTCCTCCTCTATGTGTGGCTGAACGATGTCTACTCTGAGTCTACGCTGGGCTACACGGCCTTCACGCTGCTCACGATGACGATGATTGTGCCCTTTGTGCCGGTCATCAACCGGCGCACGGTGACCTATTTCTCGCTTTGCTTCATGACCATCAGCGCCGTCCTTTCCTACTACCTCATCCTGACGCGCGACGTCTTCTACTTCGGCTCGACAGGCTTCACGCCCGAGTTGGACCGCATAGGCTGGAGCGACCAGAACTACCTCGGCGTGGGCGTGGGCATGGGTGCCTCAGTGGCCTTCACTTGCCTCATGCACTATAAGAATTACCCCTGGTACTTCATTGTCTACAGCCTGGTGGCCTTCGGCGTGAGCATCCCCGTGATGCTCATGCTGGGTTCGCGCGGTTCGCTGTTGTGCCTCGCCGCAAGCGTTGTGGTGCAGCTGATGTTCTCGAAGTCAAAAAAGATATGGAAAGTGCTGATTGTCCTGACCAGCATTGTGTTCCTGTACTATCTCTACACCAATGAGTATTTCGACCTCCTGGCAAGACGGGCCGAGGCTGAGGACGGCACGGGCTCGAACCGACTGCTGATATGGTCCAGCAAGTACTATACATTCATTGACAACGCCAGCTTTGGAGACCTCGTCTTCGGGGTGGGCAAAGACCAAGGCATAGGTCTGACGTCGGTACTGGGCGTCAACCACATGGGCTTCCACAACGACTTCCTGGCCTTCCTCGTGAGCTATGGTGTCGTCGGCCTGTGTTTCTTCGTTGCCCTTCTTGTCCGCCCGCTGAGAAAGCTCAAGTGGAGGTCGCCCTACCGCACGGCTGTCATTGCCAACTCCGTATTCCTCTTCCTGGCATGTATGACGCTGGAGCCCTTCTTCATAGGTATGTACCCGCTGTACGCCTTCCTGTTCTACACCCTGCTGCTGACGAAAGTGAAAGACGAAACCCGATAAAGCTATGAGCAGACTATACCGACACTACACGACACTGGCGAGCCGCTTTAACGCCTGGCGCAGCCGCTTCCCCTGGAGCGAGGGGATGTTCATGGACGGCCGTTGCTACGTGTGGGAGCCCAACTTCCTGCTGCGCCACCTGAAAGGGCAGCACCGCGGACGCATAGAGGTAGGCCGTAACTTCAAGTGTATCAACAGCCTCGTGCATAACGCTTTCGGAATGATTCAACCCACATTCTTCAACGTCTTCCCCCGAGGCACCCTGCGCATAGGCGACAATGTAGGCATCTCGGGGACGACCATCAGCTGTAGCGAGGCCATCACCATAGGCAATAACGTGCTGATAGGCTCAGGCTGTCTCATCACCGACACCGACGGCCACCCCATAGACCCGGAGAAACGCCACGCCGCCAACTACTACGACTACGTGGTGAACAGCCCCGTGGTGATTGGCGACGACGTGTTCATAGGGGCCCGGTCCATCATTCTCAAGGGCGTCACCATAGGCCAGGGAGCCATCGTAGGAGCCGGGTCGGTGGTGACCAAGGACGTGCCGCCCCGCGCCATCGTAGCGGGAAATCCGGCCAAGGTGGTAAAGATGATAAGCGATTAAACAATAAGCAATTAACCTAAAAGTAATAAGGAAAAAGTTTTGACGAGAATTGCCGTACTGATGACCTGCCACAACCGTAGGGAAAAGACCCTGCGGTGCTTGGAGTCGTTGCGTCAAGCCGCCGGCGGGGGCAGTCCCCTACCCCACGTCCTCCACGTGTTTCTCACCGACGACGGTTGCACCGACGGCACCGCCGAGGCCGCCTCGCGCTACTTCGACAAAACGGTCCCGTCTCCTATAGGGGATTTAAAATCCCCGACGCTCCACGTCATCCAGGGCGACGGCAACCTTTACTGGGCCGGCGGCATGAGGCTGGCCTGGCGCGAGGCCCTGAAAGCTGGCCCTTGGGACTACTACCTGCTGCTCAACGACGACACCGTGCTCTACAGCGACGCCCTCGCCACCCTCTTCGCCACCGAGGACTATTGCCGCGAGCACTTCGGACGCGAGGGCATCGTCTCGGGCATGGTCTGCGACCCCTCCGACCCCACGCGCATCACCTACGGCGGCGAGGTGTTCGTCAGCCGCCTCACAGGCCGCCGCCGTATGCTCAAGCCCACCGGCAAACCGCAGCTATGCGACTGGACCCACGCCAACATCCTGCTCGTGCCACACGAGGTAGTGGAGCAGCAAGGCATCCTCTACGAGGGCTACCGCCACGGCCAGGCCGACCTGGACTATGGCTACCACGCCCGGCGCAAGGGCATTCCCGTGGTGGTGACTCCCGCCACCTGCGGCACCTGTCCCTTCGACCACCCCGACATCGAGGGCATCGAGCAGCGCCTCTGCGCCATGACGCTCAGTGAGCGCCGCGAATACCTGAACCACCCGCTGCACAGCGACGCAGACTACCTCACCATGATCAGCCGCTGTATGCCCCTGAAATATCCCCTGACCAGGTTCTTCCGGAAGCTGAACCTCTACGCCCCCAGCCTCTACTACTGGCTGAACAAAAGAAGATAAACAAAAGCGTGACAAACAATTATCCTCGTGTCGTTTATTTAAATCCTCGTGTCGTTATATCGTTATCTCGCTATATCGTTATATCGCCGTGTCGTTATATCGCCATCTCGTTATATCGTCATCTCGTTATATCGCCATCTCGTAATATCCCCCCAACGAATCACCATCAAATCGCAAGATGAAGACAGCATTGATACTTCCCGGCTCGCTGTGGTACGCCCCCTACGTCCGCATCTACACCCGGCTGTTTGACCGGCTGGGTGCCGACTATGCCATCATCTCGTGGAACCGCGAGGGCGACGATCACGCCGAGGGACTGCAGTATCAGGAGCGGTGCCCGCAGGGCCACGGTTCGGCCAGCTTCTCGGCTTACAGGGGCTACGTCAGGTTCATCCGTCAGACCGTCAAGCGCGAGGGCTTCGACCGCCTCGTCGTCTTCGGCCCTCAGATGACCAGCCTCCTCGCGCCGATGCTGCTCGGCAGCTTCCGTCATCGCTACATCATCGACTACCGCGACCTCTCCATTGAGCAACGGCCGGGTTTCCGACAGCTCTTCGCCCTCATGCTGCGCTTCAGCTGTGCCAACGTGGTGTCGTCGCCGGGATTCCTGCCCCATCTGCCGAAGGCGGAGTACCTGATGTCACATAATCTGCAGGCTCCTCCTGTTCCAGGGGTAGCTACTCCCCTCCCTCAACATGGAGGGGCCTGGGGAGGGTCGGCCATTATCCTCACCATCGGCGCCATACGCGACCTGGAGGCCAACCTGGAGGTGGTGAAGGCGCTGGCCAACCGCGAGGGCTTCGACCTGCAGTTCGTGGGCAGAGGCAACGCCGCGCCGAAGATAGCAGAATACTGCCGTGAGCACGACGTCAGGAACGTGACGTTCACCGGCTTCTACGAGAAGGCTGACGAAGCCCGCTACGTGGAGCAGTGTACGCTGATGAACATCTTCTACCCGCGCGTCGTCACCCACGACACGGCCCTCTCCAACCGTTTCTACCTCTCGCTGCAGCATAAAAGGCCGATGATTGTGACACGGGGCACCACACAGGGCGACTACGCCGAGCGATACGGCGTGGGCATCGCCGTCGACGACTGCCACGACCTGGCCGACCGCATACGTGCGTTCCTCAGCCAAGACCGTGCTGCCTACGAGCAACGCTGCGACGACCTCCTCGCACAATTCCAGGAAGACCAGAAACGCTTCGAGGCCGCCATCGAGAAGTTCATCACCCCTTAAAACACCCAAAACCCTGTAACGTCTATTCCGCTGCGATACCGTCGCAGCCCCCCAAAAAGAGATGAAAGAATTCCTTTTACGCTGTAAACGAGGACTCTACGTCCTCTACCTCCATTACGTCGGTTACCCGAAGAAAGCTTTCGGTCACCTGGGCAAGGACGTGTCGCTGGTGCCACCGCTGACCATCTCCAACCCCGAGAACGTCTTCATCTACGACCACTGCGTCATCTTCGGCGGGGTGATACTCTGCGCCCGCTCGCGCTTCATCATGAAGCACAACAGCGGTGCCGCCCAGGGCTTTACCGTCGTGGGCGGCGACCATCCGCAAAAGATTGGCTTCCTCTTCGGACAGACGACGAAGAGCGCGGCCGAGGTGAACCAGCTGGACCGCGACATCGTCATCGAAGAAGACGTGTGGATAGGTGTCAACGTGACGCTGCTCGCCGGCGTCACCCTGGGCCGTGGCTGCATCGTGGCCGCCGGAGCCGTGGTGACGAAAAGTATGCCGCCCTACAGCGTCGTGGGCGGAGTGCCCGCCCGCGTCATCAAGTTTAAGTGGACCATCGAAGAGATACTGGAGCACGAGCGCAAAGCCTATCCCGAGGAAGAACGGTTGACGCGCAACGCCCTGGAAAACATCTTCCAGCAAGCGCGATAAAATATCAAAGGCCCTTCAATTCCTTTTGAAAATCTTCCAACTTTAAGACTTCCACCTTAGGAAAAGAGATGCTTTCCAAGACCTTAAAGTGCCGGTCATCACTGACGATGTAATCAGCATTGGCAACAATGGCACAATCTACAAATTTATTGTCATCCACGTCAACGGTAATGAGGTGGAATCGGTACTGAGCATCTACCCGAAGCACTCTTCCCATAGCTTATCTGTACGGAGTACGCATGTGCTCATCGCCCCACGCCTTTACTTTTTCTTCGGTAAGCGTACCATCATCCCATAAATTGTTGCTGCATAATCATTTTCCTCTTTATTACCGTGCAAAGTTATGCATTTCCGCTGGAATGAACAAGAAAAGGGGGCGAAATGTTTGCCGTGTGAGAATTTTTTCGTAATTTTGCGCCCTAATTATTAACATTCCAAGAAAAAGAAACGAAAAAAGCAAGAGAGACAATGAACAAAAACACACTTACGGGCTTCATTCTCATAGCCATCGTGCTCATCGGCTTCAGCTGGTGGAACAAACCTTCTCAGGAAGAGATTGACGCCTATTATCGCCAGCAGGACAGCATTGCTGCCGCCCAGGCCAACGCCGAGAAGCGCGAGGCCGAGGCCCGGCTGCTGAGCGAGCGACAGGCCGAGGCCGCCGCCCAGGGCGACACCACGGCCCTCTTCTACGCCGCCCTCAACGGCACCGACCAGGCCCTGACACTGAAGAACGACTCGGTAGAGCTGACCGTGAACACAAAGGGCGGCACAATAGGAAGCGCACGCCTGAAGGGCTACCTGAACCGCGACAACTCGGACGACGTGATGCTCTTCACCTACGATGGACAACAGATGAACTTCATCCTCGAGGCGAAGGACGACAACATCATCACCCGAGACCTTTTCTTTACCCCCTCGGAGCAGACCGACAGCACCCTGACGCTGACGGCACAGGCCAGCAACGGCGGACAGCTGCAGCTGCGCTACCGACTGGGACCCGACTACATGCTCCACTTCTCGCTGCAGACCGTAGGCATGGACAAGTTGTTCAGCCCCATGCGCAAGACGATGGCCATAGAGTGGCAAGACTCCTGCCGCCAGCAGGAGAAAGGCTTCACGTTTGAGAACCAGCGGTCGGCCCTGACGTACAAGCTGCGCGACGGCGGCACCGACTACCTCAACGAGACGAGCGACAAGCAGGAGACCACCGAGGAGGCTCTGGACTGGGTGGCCTTCAAGAACCAATATTTCTCGGCCGTGCTCATCGCCAAGGACGGATTTGAGCCGGGAGCCGTGCTTACCAGCACACCACAGAACGACAAGAGCGCTCACATACTGAAATACTACGACGCCCGGCTCACCACGCCCTTCGACCCCACGGGAGCGAAGGCCTCGGAGTTTGAGATGTACCTGGGGCCGAACAACTTCCGGCTGCTGCAGCACGTGGAGAAGCAGAGCACCTTCGGCCGTGACCTCGACCTGGAGCAGCTGGTCTACCTGGGGTGGCCGCTCTTCCGCTATATCAACCGCTGGTTCACGCTCTACGTCTTCGACTGGCTCACCAGCTTCGGCCTGAACATGGGCATCGTGCTCATTCTCATCACCCTGCTGCTGAAGGCCATCACCTACCCCATGGTGAAGAAGAGCTACATGTCAAGCGCCAAGATGCGCGTGCTGAAGCCGAAGCTCGACGAGGCCACGAAGCAGTATGACAAGCCCGAGGACGCCATGCAGAAGCAGCAGGCCATGATGCAGCTCTACGCGCAGTACGGCGTCAGCCCGCTGGGCGGCTGTCTGCCCATGCTCATACAGATGCCCATCTGGATTGCGATGTTCAACTTCGTGCCCAACGCCATACAGCTGCGCCGCGAGTCGTTCCTCTGGATGGACGACCTGTCGACCTACGACCCCATCCCCGTCATCGGACAGTGGAGCCAGGAGCTGTGGCTCATCGGCGACCACCTCTCACTGACCTGTATCCTCTTCTGCGTGGCCAAC
>CAMPCG010000082.1 GCA_946644025.1 uncultured Prevotellaceae bacterium
CCTCGGCCTTCTTGTCGCCGGGGTTGCGGTCGGGATGATACTTGATGGCTATCTGCCGATAGGCCTTCTTTATCTCGTCTTCGGTGGCGTTTTTGCTCACGCCGAGCACTTCGTAGTAGTCGCGCTTCATATTTACGATTTACGAATTGTTACTGTCCGACAGCCACCTTGGCGTAGCGTATCACTTTATCGTTAAGCTTGTAACCCGTTGCCATGCAGTCTATTACCTTCCCCTTCTTGTCGTCGCCCATGCCGGGTACGAGTGCCACTGCCTCGTGCAGTTCGGTGTCGAAGTCGGCTCCGTTGGTGTCAATCTTCGTCACGCCCTGCGCCTCGAGCACCTTCATCAGTTTCTGGTAGATGAGCGTCATGCCCTCGCGCAGCACCTGTGGGTCGTCGGTCTGTTCGCCATTCTTTATGGCGCGCTCCATGTCGTCGAGCACGGGCAGCAGGGCGGTGATGGTCTTCTCGCCGCCGTTGAGTATAAGCTCTGCGCGCTCCTTGAGTGTGCGTTTGCGGTAGTTGTCAAACTCGGCAACCTGGCGCAGGTACTTGTCCTTGAGGGCGGCAATCTCGTCGAGGGCCACGTCGAGCGGGTCGCGGTCGGTGTTGTTGCCCGATGCTGTTGCATCGGCAGTGGCGGCGTCGTCCATTGCCGATGCTTTGGTAACATTGGCGTCGGTAGCATCTGCCATTTCGTCAGAGCCTTTGTTCTCTGCCATTCCGTCAGAGCGCAGCTCCTCTTCTTCGTTATTCAGTTTCTTTTCGTCCATGATTTATCTTATGTTTTTAAGTTGTAAACGTTGGTATGCAAAAACCATGCCATCCGCCGTAATGTGCCCTCCCCTCATCAGTGTTTGAACAGCTGGCGGAAGGGTGTGGGCACGGGGGTCTCAAACTCCAGCGGCTCGCCCGTGACGGGGTGGGTCATGCAGAGCAGCCAGGCGTGGAGGCACAGCCGGTGAAGCGGGTCGTCGCCGTTGCCGTACTTCGTGTCTCCGCAGACGGGATGGCCCATGTCGGCAGCGTGTACGCGTATCTGGTTCTTGCGTCCCGTCTCTAATTTGAACTCTACGAGCGAGTGCTCCGTGGTGCGGTCGAGCACGTGGAAGTGCGTAATGGCCAGTTTGCCGCCGTTGTCCACAGGCGACGAATAGGTGATGTAGGCTTTGTTGTCCTTCAGCCAGTTCTCGATGGTGCCCTCGTCGGGGCCCACCTCTCCGCTGAGCACGGCCACGTAGCGGCGGTCGTAGACAATGTCGTGCCAGTTGTGCTCCAGCGTCTGCTCCGTCTCTATGTCCTTGGCGTAGACCATCAGTCCGCTGGTGTCGCGGTCGAGGCGGTGTACCACGTGGGCGCGGCACTTCTGACGGCTCTTGTGGAAATAGTCGTCGAGCACGGCCTTCACGTTGAGCGACGAGTGGCCCGCTGCCATCGAGAGGATGCCCACGGCTTTCTCCACGACAATGAGCCATCGGTCCTCGTAGACTATCTTCACGTAGCGGCTGCGGAAACCCTGCTGGTTGCGCTTAGAGCGCGAGACGGCCACCTTCATGCCCGGCTGCAGGGCGAAGTCAAACTGCGTCACCGTCTTGCCGTTTACCTTGATGCCGCGACCCTGCAGCGTGGCCTTCACCTTCGTGCGGCTCTGACCTGCGTGGGTCAGGAGAAATTCCAATAGCGGTGAAGGCTCAGATACCACGAAATAGTCGTAGTCGCCCTGCCGCTGGTTGCCTGTGTTTACTCTCATATCGTCTCTTTGTCTGAAATTCGGGTGCAAAGGTACAACAAAACGGCGAGATAACGTCACAATACCGACGCTTTTTTCCATCTTTACCTGTTTGGCATCCACCCTGTCCCGCTTTCTGCAAATAAAAAGTGCGGCAAAATTTGGCGGTGTCGTGAAAAAAAGGTAATTTTGCAGCGCACAAGTAGGAGGCGACGTGTCCCACGTCGCAATCCAGCAGACTGTTGCGACGTGAGACACGTCGCCTCCTACTAGTAATAGAGAAGCATATTTGATGAAAAACATATTTACGGAAAGGATATAGAGAATGAGTACAGAGCAGATAGACCAGATTATCAAGGAGAATTTCGGGAAGATTTTGCCCGATAGTGAAGAACTGATACGCCAGCGGCTTGTGGGTATCGACGAGGCTTCGGCACAGGCTGCCTTCGCCACGATGAAGAGTCCCACGACGGTGCTCCTGGTGAGCATCTTCCTGGGTGCGCTGGGAATAGACCGCTTCATGCTGGGGCAGAAGCTTTTGGGCGTGCTGAAGCTCGTCACCGCCGGCGGCTGCGGCATCTGGACCATCATAGACTGGTTCACTACCAGTGAGCGCACCAGGGCTTACAACACCAGAAACATCCTTGCACGGCTGACGGAGCCCCTTGCACCGCAGCCCGAAACACCGGCCGAGCCGGTGACCGACCCCGTGAGCACTGAATAGCCGATGGAGAAGATTATCATGGGCATCGACCCCGGGACGAACATCATGGGCTATGGCATCCTGAGGGTGACGTCGGCTGCCAATGCTGCCGTCAATGCGCAGCGGCTGGCTGCTGCCAAGAGCGGCACGCGGGCCGAGATGGTGACGATGGGCATCATCAACCTCTCGAAGTTTGCCGACGGCTACCTGAAGCTGGGCCACATCTTTGAAAGGGTGACGGGCATCATCGACGCTTACCTGCCCGACGAGCTGGCCATCGAAGCTCCCTTCTTCGGCAAGAACGTGCAGTCCATGCTCAAGCTGGGGCGGGCGCAGGGCGTGGCCATTGCCGCTGCCATACACCACGGCGTGCCCATCCACGAATATGCCCCCATGAAGATAAAGATGGCGCTGACGGGTGTCGGCTCGGCCTCGAAGGAGCAGGTGGCGGGTATGCTGCAGCGCTTGTTGAACATCCCTGCCGAGGAGATGGGCCGCTATCTCGATGCCAGCGACGCCCTGGCGGCAGCCTACTGCCACTACCTGCAGATGGGGCGTCCCGACACGGGCGGCACGCACTACCGGGGGTGGAAAGACTTCGTCAGCAAGAATCAGGAAAGGGTCACCAGCGGCGGAAAAGCTCAAAAGTGAACTTACAGCCGAACTCCTTGTAGTGCGTGTTGAAGAAGCTGGCGAAGAAGGCCAGCGAGGCAAAACGGCACGTAAATCCGTAGCCTATTTCAGAATAGAAGCGTGTGTCGGCTATGGAGAGGCCGCTCCAGTAGACACGCTCACGCTCCACGTAGCGGCCCAGCAGCGGAATCATGGCGGCTCCGAGCAGCGGGGCCTCGTAGGAGATATTGCCGCGAATGTAGTAGTCCGAGACATTGTAGAGATCTGACGAGAGCAGCTGGAAGTTGCCCGCCCAGTCGTCGTCCCATCCCTCGGGCAGGTTGCGGTCGCGGAAATTGGTGTAGTCCATGAAGTAGTTGTTGCCGCGCCGGGTGTAGAGTCCGCTGCCCAGGCGCAGGTTGATGGTCTGCAGGTGGCTCATGCGGTGCATCATGCTCAGGTCGGCCTCCCATCGCTCATATTCCATGTCCACGTCGTTGCCCTTCAGTCCGCGCTCGTAGTCCACGCTCAGCACGGGCCCCTTCTTCCACGGCTGTAGCTTCACGCCCAGCGAGGGCGCGAAGGAGCGGAACGTGGTGGGCTTGCCGAAGGCCTCCATCTCCTTGGGGTTGAGGGCATGGCGGCGGTGGTAGACGAGGCCCGTCTCGATGGTGAGCCAGTGTAGGGGCGTGATGCTGTTGTTGATGCGCACGTAGTGGTCGTCGAAGAGGTCCAGCCTCTTGTCTTCCAGCTCGGGCTTGTGGCCGTGCTCGCGGCGTATCTCTTCGAGCACACCGCTGTTGCCTATGCGGTTGTCGCTGCCCCATGAGAAGTGCACGTGACCGTCGAGCCGCTTGTTGTAGTAGATGTACAGGGGCACGTCCCAGTAGAACTCGCGCAGCTTGAAGTTGTAGCCTATGAAGGGGTTGGTCTCTATCCAGGTGTGGGGCGTGAAGTTGTAGCGTGCTCCGAGCCTCATCTTGTAGGATAACCCCTTGCTGCCGCTGTAGCTGATGTATTGCGGGTCGAGGATGGGCGACAGCTTGAAGTATCCGTTTCCGTCGTTGGTGCGGGCGCGTATGCTGTGCAGCAGGTTCTCGCCGATGATGTCCCATGCTATCTCCTTCAGATAGTTGTGGCGTCGGCGCTCTGGCTCTTTCTGGGCGAGGGAGTCGGGGCCCTCGGCTGACGCCTCGGGCGTGGGGGCTGGCTCCTGCGGCCTGTTGTTGTAGTCATGGGCGACATAGACGTAGCGCTCCTCGTCGCTCAGTGGCACGGGGCGCAGGGAGTCAATGAACTGCCTGTCGCCGCGCACGTCGAGTGTGTCGGGAAAGGTCTGGGGAAGGCCGAAATAGGCCTCAAAGTGCGACGACACCTTGTTGCCCATGAACTTGAACTCCACGTGGGTCTCGCTCACGTCGGGCAGCAGCACCTCGACCCCTTCGTTGCCCAGGGTGCAGCGCACGCGGAAACGCAGCATGTCGAACTCTCCCTCCATCCTCACCGTCCGCAGCCTGCCCGTGGCAATGTCCACCGTGGCCGTTCCCTTCACCAGCTGCGTGTTTCTCACGAAGCGCGGGCGGAAGCCAAGGGTGATGGTGGAGTCGGTATAGTCTGAGAAGGAGTAGCGGTAGTAGACGCGGTTCTCGCGGTTGAAGGGCGAGAGGATGTGGTCGCCGTAGATGGTCACGTCGTAGAAGTCGGGCGTGACATACTCCGAGAGTATCGACATGGTGTTGCGCTGGCGCGGAATGGTGGTGTAATACACCTGTCGGCGGTACTGGTTCTCCTTACCGGGGCTGAAGGTGAATCGTCCGTACTGCTCGCTGACGAATGCACGCTTGCCGTCGGCGATGGTGTAGAGCGATGGCACGGCCCAGAGCGTCACGTTGCGGCGGTGGGTCTGGTAGAGATGCTTCATGTAGACGTTGGTGCTCAGTTCGGGCAGACTGTCGCCCAGCGTCTTCCGGAAGCCAAACATACGAGCAAGCACCAGCGAGTCAAGGCTTTCGCCCGAAGCGCTGGTGCTTGCTGTTAAGGCTAAGGTGGCTATGAGCATCAGGATGCGTTTCATTGCCACAAAATTACATCTTTTATCCCATTCGGCAAAAGATAGGTGCTCTTTCTTCAACTTTTTTAACCAAGATATTTCATCAGTATCTTGGCGTTGCCGCTGTCGCGCAGCTTGGCAATGCTCTTCTCGCGTATCTGGCGAACACGCTCGCGGGTGAGGCCCAGCTCGTCGCCAATCTCCTCCAGACCCTTCTCGTGGCAGCCTATACCGAAACATTCGCGGATGATGATTATCTCGCGGTCTTTCAGTACTTTACTGAGCACGGAGTTTAGCTCCTGTGCCATCGACTCGTGGTCTACGTATCGGTCTGTACGGGTGTCGTCGCCGCTGGCCATGACGTCGAGCATACAGTTGTCCTCGCCGTCCTGGAAGGGTGCGTCGATGGAGACGTGGTGGCTGTCGGCCTGCATCGACTGGCCTATCTTCTCCTCGTCCATGTCGGTAATCTCGGCCAGCTCGCTGACGGAGGGGTGTCGCTGGTTCTCCTGCTCGAAGCGGTTTATCTCGTGACTGATCTTGTTGAGTGAGCCCACCTGGTTGAGCGGCAGTCTCACGATGCGGCTCTGCTCTGCAATGGCCTGCAGGATGCTCTGTCTAATCCACCACACGGCATAGCTGATGAACTTGAAGCCGCGGGTCTCGTCAAACTTCTGTGCGGCCTTTATCAGGCCGATGTTGCCCTCGTCGATGAGGTCGGTGAGCGTCAGTCCCTGGTGCTGGTACTGCTTGGCCACACTGACCACGAAGCGCAGGTTGGCCGTCACGAGCTTGTCCTTGGCACGCTCACCGGCCGGGCCGCCCTTGCGTATCTGCTGCGCCAGCTCTATCTCCTCATCAATGCTGATGAGCGGCGCACGACCTATCTCGACAAGATACTTGTCAAGGGCCTCGCTCGAACGGTTGGTGATACTCTTCTGAATTTTTAGCTGTCTCATCTTTTTACCCTGAATTTAGTTGTAACTGGTTGAATTATAGGCTTATATGGCTGATTTCCTTTAAATAAGTGTGCAAAGGTAACAAAAAAATCAATACGATGCCAAATTTGTTTGCATTATTTAACTAATAAATGACTACGCCCCCGTTGGGCTGAATGGTTATCCTGGCCTGTTGCTTCTTGTCTCGTTTTATCGGCGTTACTGCCACGCCGGCGGTGTTGCCTTTCTTGTCGGCCCAGTCGTTGAGCTGTTGCAGTGTCGCCGTGGGGTCAAACATGTCGAGGGTCAGCGTGAGCTTCAGTGGCTCGGCCGTGGCGTTCAGTCCGGCCACGTACCACTGGCTGCCGTGGCGGCGGGCCATCACGACGTATCGGCCCGGGTAGCCGCAAATGAAGCGTGTCTCGTCCCAGGTGGTGGGTATGGTCTTGAGGAAGTCCAGCTCCGCCTGTGGCAGCTCGTCGAGGTTGTTGGGCTGCATGGCGATACACTGTACGGCCGTCTGGTTGGTGAAGGCCGAGGCTATCTCGAAGGCGTCGGTGGTCATGCGCTGGTGGCGGCTCTTGTTGTCCTTCGACAGGTATCTGTTCATGATTACGCCGCCCCAGTCCATTGCTCCCACGGCATTGCGGCAGAAGGGGTGCATGGTCAGGTCGAAGGGCTCGCGGCGTGCTGCAGCGTCGTTGAAGAACACGTTCTCCGATGCCAGTACGGCCTCGCTGGCCACGTAGTTGGGGTACATGCGCTCCCATCCGCGGGGCAGTGTGCATCCGTGGAAGATGACCTGCAGGCCATAGCGGTTGGCGTCGTAGAGTATGTCCTCGTAGAGCTTCATCGTCTCCTGCTTGTCGCCGCCAAAGAAGTCCACCTTGATGCCCCTGACGCCAATCTTCTTCATCCAGGCCATCTCGCGGTCGCGGGCATAGCCGGTATTCATGCAGTCGCGTGGTGTCTGCGGAGCGTCGTTCTCATAGCCGTTGCTGTTGTACCACAGCATCAGCCCTACGCCCTTCGACTGGGCATAGCGCGCGAGCTGCTCTATGCGGTCGCGGCCTATGTTCTGGTCCCACCAGTTGTCCACCAGACACAGCTCGTAGCCCATTGCCGATGCCAGGTCGATGAAGCGCACCTGGTCGTCGTAGTTGATGCTATTGTCCTGCCAGATGAGCCAGCTCCAGGTGTAGCGTCCGCCCTCATACTGCTTTGTGGGCTCGTAGAGGGGCTCCACCACGTCGTAGGCGATGGTTGTCTCGACGATGGGCTTGAGCGTGGCGCCCACGGTGATGGTGCGCCAGGGTGTGGCGCCAGGCAGGGCAATGCCGGCGAAGGCATCTCCGCGCCCGTTGTTCTCGCCCGCCATGGGGTAGGCTATGGTGTAGGCCTTAGAGACGGGTGAATAGTCGCTCAGGTGGGCGCCGCAATAGTGGCTGCTCACGCCAGTTTCACTAATCAGTACCCACGATTTTTTGTTTGCTTCTTTTCCTTGAGAGTAATCAGCTCCCTCTCCCTGGGAGGGGGTAGGGGGGAGGCTGAACAGGCAGGGGAAGGTGTAGCCCTGTCCGTACTGCGACTTTGCCGTCATGGGTGCGTCGGCGGTGTACTCCTCCTCATAGCTGGGCTTTGTCCGTTCCCATCCCACCATGGCTGCGCTCTGCGGGGTGAGGAAGGTGGTGGTGCCTTCGGGCAGACGGAAGGCCGTGGCCTCGCTGTAGACGACGGCCGACTTGGGGTTGTCGCCCTTCTGGCGGGGTATGAGGTAGCGGAAGGCTACGTCGTTGTCCGACACGGAAAACTCCATCGACATCTTCTGCCCCCCGGCGTTCTCGAAGTCCACGGTGAGCAGCGTGGCCACATAGCGTATATGCGACTGCTTCGCCTGGCGCATTTCATACGTCTGGTCAATCTGCCGGGCTGAGGTGTTGACAATCTTCAGCCCCCGGGTGAAGTCGCCAAAGTCGGCCTTGAACCCCACGGCCGAGGGCAGCACCATCTGCCGGCCCTCCAGGCTGACGCTGTAGGTAGCCAGTCCGCCCTCGTCGCTGACGGCGACGGTGAGCTGTCCGCCGGGAGAAGAAACAGTGGCCTCGCGGGCCTGAACGCTAAAGGAGATGGAAAGGGCGAAGAGCAGTAGTAATTTCTTCATAATGTCGTGTTTACAAGTTATCTATAGTAGTAACTCTAAAACAGCCAGTTTATTATACTTCTGCCCCCGAATCTTTTGCGCCCGCCAAGCCATGTGTCAAAAAAAAACGAATCAATAGGCTTGATGCCCTGCAGCCGACTTACGGCCTCGATGAGTCGGCCTGTTTGCGGGGCAAGGGATGGGGTGTTCATGCTGTCAGTCGTTTGTTGAGTTGTCGTGTATTCATTGCCTTGACGTAGCTGCGCGGTCGTTTGGCGTGAAAATAATGGGAACTATATACCTGTTGGCAGTAACCTCCAATAGTGTATAGAGATAAAAAAATGAGCAACCTTTCTTGGGCTGCTCATTTCATGATTTTTTTCATTACTTAGTAGTAGTAAATGCAAAATTATGTGCGCTTTGCTAAATCTTCGACGGCGGAGATAAAAGCCTCAGCCTTGGGCAACAAATAGGCTATACTGCTGGCATCCCTGAAAGCGTATGCCTCATAATCGCTTGCTTGACGTTGATTGAACAAGTCTGCCAGTGTGGCACCGTGTTCAATATCAAGGAGTCCTTTGCGGATGAACTCCATTGAAATCATGGCCTTGACACCATTATGAGTAGATGCGTTTATTTGCTTTGCCGTCAGTAGACCACGCGCTGCATTGAAGCAAGCATAGTAGAGGCGCGTGACGGCACCGTTATAGTAACCTCCGTCGCGCAGGTATTTAGCCTCTTCGACTGACTCATGAGCTCGTTCGAAATAGTAAGCCACGAGGTCGCTACGCTGTTCTGCGGTCATATCTTCTTTCATAGTAAGACTCCATCCCGTTTTACATTCAGATAGAAAGGCGTAATTACACGAGGATTCTCCCACTGTTTGCGGGTCATGACGATAGAATTAATGACGACTCCTGATTGTAACTCTATTTCGTATAGTTTTCGGACGATAGAATGTTCCCGCTCCGGAAGGACTCTATCCTCTGGCACGAGGATGAGCAAATCGATGTCGCTGTCTTGACGGGCATCGCCACGGGCCTCTGAGCCATAGAGAATGGTTTGGGCCTCGGGCATGAAAGCCTGAGTCTGTTCCCTAATGATATTTACAATTTGAGTTCGTTTCATTTCAGCTGAGTATTGTGGCGTAAATGCCGGTCAGAACTTTGATGCGTGCAAAATTACATAATTCTTGGGAAACGGCAAAGAAAGTTGGGGGAAAAATGGTGTCGGTCACACTACCTTCACCTAAATAGATATTAGGAAAAACATTTGGAGTATGTCTTTGTCCTCAATAGTAAGGAGGTGATGTCGGGTCGCAACTATTGTGAACAGGCCAAGGGAACGCCCTTTCTGAAAGGGAAATGGGAGGGGGCAAAAGTAAAAAAACTTGTTTTACTTTTGAGGGGTTGGATGAAGTTGATGGAATGGGTGGTGCTTTGTGTAGGTTGTAACGTATTAATCAGTTTGTCTGGTGCAATTTGTGGGCGATTTTTCGCCGTTTGTCTTCAAAATCCGCCCATATCTTTGGCGGTTCGGGCGGAAATGCTTATTTTTGCACCGTTATTACCTGACTTTTATGAAAACCGATATGCGCATTATTCCAGTTCTTTTCGTCCTCTCGCTGCTGGTGCCGGTTCAGCCGGGCCGTGCCGCCGAGTCGGCCGACAGCGCTGCCACCGAGATTGTGGTCAGCGACGGCGAGAGCCTTCACGCCGCCCTCCGACAGGTGCGAGAGTGGCGACGCACGGGCGACGAGCGCCAGCGCCACGGC
>CAMPCG010000083.1 GCA_946644025.1 uncultured Prevotellaceae bacterium
GAGCGGCTGCGCCGTCGTTTGGTATACCTTGGACTTTTTAAAGTGGACTCAAGAATGTAGAACAGTAAAACAAAAACATAATGAGAAGCAGAACAGCAAACTGGTTTGAGTGCAAGATCCGTTACGAGAAAATGATGGACGACGGACTGCAGAAGAAAGTCACCGAGGCCTACGTCGTCGACGCCATGAGCTTCAGCGAGGCCGAGGAGAAAATCATCGAAGAGATGTCGTCGTACATCAGCGGAGAGTTCAACGTCACCGACATCAAGAAAGCCTCCTACGGCGAGGTATTCTTCAGCGACCTGGACTCAGCCGACAAGTGGTACAAGGCCAAACTGCAGTTCATCACCCTCGACGAGAAGAGCGGCAAGGAGAAACGCTCCACGGTGAACTACCTGGTGCAGGGCGGCTCGTTTAACGACGCGGTGAAGAACCTGGACGACGTAATGGGCGGCACGATGATAGACTACGTCATCACAGCCATCAACGAGACCATGCTCATGGACGTATTTGAACACAACCCCCAGATAAAGGGGAGTGGAAGCGAAGTGAAGGAGGAGTGAAAGGGGAGTGAAAGGGACGTTTGACCTGTAGGCAGAAAGTAACGTCCCCTTCACTCCAAGCTTCTTTATACGGAAGCACTATCGTCCCTTTCACTCCCCCTTCACTCCCCTTTCACTCCCCCTTCACTCCCCCTTCACTCCCCTTTAAAAAAACATGTACCCCGTAAAAGAAAACCTCAGAAAGATAAAGGCCTCGCTGCCACAGGGTGTCAGTCTGGTGGCCATCAGCAAGTTCCACCCGGCGAGCTACATCATGGAGGCCTACGACGAGGGGCAACGCCTCTTCGGCGAGAGCCACGAGCAGGAGCTGGCACAGAAGGTGAAGGAGCTGCCCGCGGACATAGAGTGGCACTTCATTGGCCACCTGCAGACGAACAAGGTGAAGTATATCGCGCCCTACATCTCGATGATTGAGGCCGTCGACTCCCTGCGCCTGCTGCGCGAGATTGAGAAGCAGGGGGCCCGCTGCGACCGCGTCATCCGCGTGCTGCTCGAGCTGCACATTGCCGAGGAGGCCACGAAGTACGGGCTCACACCCGACGACTGCCGCCAGCTGCTCGACGACGGCGAGTGGCGCACGATGGGCCACGTACAGATATGCGGACTGATGATGATGGCCTCGCTCACCGACGACGAGGAGCAGATAGGCCGCGAGTTCCAGCAGGCCAGCGACCTCTTCGACGAGCTCAAGCAGAAGCACTTCGCCGCCGACCCGGCCTTCTGCCAGCGCTCCTGGGGCATGAGCGACGACTACCCGCTGGCCGTCGGCCACGGCAGCAACATGGTGCGCATAGGCACCGCCATCTTCGGCCCCAGAGTGTACTGAAGCCGACACTCGAAGCGCCAAAGGCAATAATTCGCGCAAAGCCGCGTTCTTATAAACAAAGCACAACAGATGGAAGAAGAAGAAAAGAAACAACCCACACATACCATAGACATCGGCCTGCTCGTGAAGAAGCTCATCGAGCGGCGGAGGCTGTTCCTTTTCAAGGTGTGGCCCATCACCTTTGTGCTAGCCTGCCTCTACATCATCTGCATACCGCGCTACTACACCTCCGAGGCTAAGCTCGCCCCCGAGATGGGCGGCTCGGGCGGTGCCGGAATGCTCGGCTCCATAGCATCGTCGTTCGGCTTCAACCTGGGCGACATGGAGACTACCGACGCCATCAACCCCATGCTCTACCCCGACCTCATGGAGGACAACGGATTCGTCACATCGCTCTTCCCCATACGCGTGAGAACGGCCGACGGGGAGATAGACACCGACTACTACACCTACCTCACCACCTGTCAGAAAGTACCCTGGTGGGTCAGCGTCAAGCGTTCCGTCACCCGGGCCATAGGCTCGCTATTTCCCAAAAGCGACAAGGACAAGAACGCGGGCGGCAACGGGAAGCGCTCGCCCTACTGGCTCTCGGAGAAAGAAAGCGGAACGGCCGAAGCCATCAGGGGCAGCATACACATCAGCATGAACGAGAAGACAGGGACCATAGGCATACAGACAAAGGCCCAGGACCCCCTCGTGGCGAAAATACTGGCCGACTCGGTGCAGGCACACCTGCAGCAGTTCATCACCGACTACCGCACCAACAAGGCACGCATAGACGTGGAGCACTACAAGCAGCTGGCCGACGAGGCACGACGTGACTATGACAGCATCTGCAAAGTCTACACACACTACCAGGAGACCAACACGAACATCGTCCTGGCAAGGTATCAGACGCTGAAGGACAACCTGGAGAAGGACATGCAGATGAAGTACACCACCTACACCTCGATGACAGCCCAGCTGGAGGCCTCCAAGGCCAAGCTGCAAGAGCGCACACCCGCCTTCACCCAACTGAAGGGAGCCGCCGTGCCCCTGCGACCGGCAGGCCCCAAGCGAATGCTCTTCGTCCTCTTCATGCTGATACTGGCAACAGCCGTCACGGCGGTCGTCATACTCAGAAAAGACCTGACCAAGACAATCACCCACTAAGTATAACTAATTACTAATTTCTAACTATGACAAACATTTTTTCACTTGAAGGGAAGAACGCCTGGATTACCGGCGCTTCCTACGGCATCGGCTTCAACATTGCAAAGGCTTTCGTGGCTGCAGGAGCTAAGACTATCATCTTCAACGACATCAACGAGGCTGCACTGCAGCGCGGACTGGACAACTACCGCGAGGCCGGCATCGAAAACGTCAAGGGCTACGTGTGCGACGTCACCGACGAGAACGCCGTGAAGGCTCTCGTGGAGACCATCCACAAAGAGGTGGGACAGATTGACATCCTCGTCAACAACGCCGGCATCATCAAGCGCATACCCATGCACGAGATGAAGCGCCAGGAGTTCCAGCAGGTCATCGACATCGACCTCGTAGGACCGTTCATCTGCTCCTCGGCCGTCATACCCGAGATGATGGAGCGCCGCGAGGGCAAGATTATCAACATCTGCTCCATGATGTCCGAACTGGGACGCGAGACCGTCTCTGCTTACGCCGCAGCAAAGGGCGGACTGAAGATGCTCACACGCAACATCTGCTCGGAGTACGGCGAGTACAACATACAGTGCAACGGCATCGGCCCGGGCTACATCGCCACACCGCAGACAGCACCCCTGCGTGAGCGCCAGCCCGACGGCAGCCGCCACCCCTTCGACAGCTTCATCTGCGCCAAGACGCCCGCAGGACGTTGGCTCGAGCCCTCAGAGCTCGGCGGACCCGCAGTCTTCCTCGCCAGCCATGCCTCTGACGCCGTCAACGGCCACATCCTCTACGTCGACGGAGGTATCCTCGCCTACATCGGAAAGCAGCCGAAGTAAGCCTGCCGCCATTTCGCCGCGTCGAAATATCGTAATATCTCCGCGTCGAAATATCCCCGTGTCGAAAAATCCTCGTGTCGAAATATCGTTATATCGTTATATCGCCGTGTCGTAATATCGTTATATCGTTATATCGTTATATCGAGCAGGCAGAAAAAAGTTCTCCCCAAACCTTTATGCAGGGTTTGGGGAGAACTTTTTCTATCGTGTCCGCCCTTATTTCTCGGGCATCATAATAACCTCGGCGTGGTTGCCGGCGGCAAACAGCTGCTGCAAGAACTGCTGCATGGCCTCCGGCGTCAGGGCCTCGACGGCCTTCTTGTAGTCGGTCTGGAGGTCCAGTCCGCGATACTTCCACGTGGTGAGGATGTTCACCCAGTGGCCGTTCTTCTTGGCGTCCTCGTCGGCCTGCTTCAGCATGTAGGCCTTCACCTTCGCCAGGATGTCGGCGTCAAACTTCTCGGTGCTCTTCTTCGCCCCTTCAAGGAGCAGCTCCACGGCGCGGGCGTTCTTCTCAGGATTGCCCTGCGAGACGGCCACGAGGCGCGCGTATGAGTCGGTGCCGCCATTGTCGAAGCCGCCGTAGGAACCGCAGGTGTAGGCAGCGCTCTCCTCCTCGCGGATGGTGGCAAGGTAAATCTGCGAGAGCACCTGTCCCAAGGCGTCAATCTTCACGCTGTTCTCCAGCGTATAGGGCATCTTGCCCATCCATATCTCGTAGGAAATGGCGTTGGGGCTTTCCGTCTTGACGGTGAAATTGTTCTTCACCTCGCCCAGGGCCGGAGTGCGCACGTCGCGGAAGTTGTCGGGCTGACCCTTGCCGGGCAGCGAGGCCACGTACTGCTCGAGGAGCGGGCGGATGGCCTGCTCGTCGAAGTTGCCCACGACGACGAAGGTAAACTGCGAGGCGTTCTGGAAACGCTCCTTATGAATCTGGAGTATGCGGTCGTAGTTCACGTCCTTGACGTCCTCGGCCTGCAGGTTGGCAAAGAGCGGGTTGTGGCTGTTCATGGTGAGCACCAGCGAGTCGGCGAACACGGCCTGGGGCTGCAGGTGCTTGTTCTTCAGCTGTGTCTCGTAGAGGTTCATCAGGTTCTGGAACTGCTTCTCGTCCTTGTTCACGGCGGTGAAGTAGAGATAAACCATCTGGAACATCGTCTCCAGGTCCTTGGGCGTGCTGTTGGCGGTGACATACTGCCGCGTGAGGTCTATCGAGGCGTTGGCGTTGCACTTCTTTCCGGCGAGCGCCTTCTGCAGCTCGTTGCTGGAGAAGTTGCCCAGTCCGCTCATGCCGATGACCTCGTTGAAGACCTTGACGTTGGTGTAGTCCTTCTCGCCGTAGAGGCTCTGTCCGCCCTTTGCCCATGCCTGCAGCTGCACCTCGTCGTCCTTGAAGTCGGTCTTCTTGAGCAGCACGCTGATGCCGTTGGAGAGCGTCAGCTCCTTGTATCCGAGGGTCGTGTTTTCCTTCTCAGCCATAATCTTTCCGGCGACGGGCAGCTGTGTCATCAGCGGCTCGTTCTTCACGTTGTCCACGTATGCCTCCAGCTGCTCTGCGCGTGCAGCGTCCACGGCAGCCTTCATGTCGGCCTCGGTGGGATAGGTGAGCCCGTCGGCCTCACGCGCCCAGTCCAGGACCACGAGGTTCCTGTCAGAGTCGGTAATCAGCTCAGGCAGCACCTGGTTGATGGCCTCCACGGGAATGTTGGGCACAATCTGCTGCATCATCTGGTAGTACACATCGAGGGGCGGGATAGGCTCGTTGTTCAGGTAGTGGTCGCGGTAGGCGTCGCCAAACTCGGCGTTGCGCCGCTTGTCGCGGTTGGTGTACTGCTTCTCCAGGTCGGCCAGGTATTCGGCCTTGGCGCGCTCATACTCGGTGGCGGTAAATCCGAACTTGTTGGCCCTTCGCGTCTCGCGGATGAGTGCCTTCAGCGTCTCGGTGTCCTTTCCCTCCTTGGGTATGCCCACCATCTGGAAGGCGTCCTTGGTGCGGGCCAGCAGATAGATGTCATCCTCGGCCATGGCCTGCAGGAACGGGCAGTCAGGGTCTTCGGTCATCTCGGTCAGACGGGCGTTCATCATCTCCGAGATAACGGTCTTCATGTAGTCCTCTACGAGATAGGCCACCGACGTCTTCTCCTCGGGCTGCGTGGCGTTATGCTTCATGAAGATGAGAATCTGGTTGACGGGCATCTCCTTGTCCTTGTCGAAGATGTAGATGGGCTCCTCGGTGTCGGGCACCGGCTCGGCCACCACCTTGGGGGCGTTCTCGGGCACGGTGATGCCGGCGAAGAGTTCCTTAATCTTTGCCTCAGTGTGGTCTACGTCCACGTCGCCCACGACGATGACGGCCTGGTTGTCGGGCCTGTACCACTTATGATAATAGGCGCGCAGGGTCTCGGGCTTGAAGCTGTCGATGACGCTCATCAAACCGATAGGCATACGCTCGCCATACTTCGAGCCGGGGTACATGCGGGGCAGGTCGCGCGTAATCATGCGCTGCGAGGGTCCCTCGCCCATGCGCCACTCGTTGTGCACCACGTCGCGCTCCTTCACGATTTCCTCTTCCTCGAGCAGCAGTCCGCACGACCAGTCCTTGATGATGAGCAGGCAGGAGTCGAGGGCCGACTGCCGCGTGGTGGGCACGTCGCAGACGCGGTAGACGGTCTGGTCGATGCCGGTGTAGGCATTGAGGTTGCTGCCGAACTCCACGCCGAGCGAGCGGGTGAAGTCGATGACGCCATTGCCCTTGAAGTGCTCGGAGCCGTTGAAGGCCATGTGCTCGAGGAAGTGGGCCAGTCCGCGCTGCGAGTCGTCCTCCTGTATGGAGCCCACGCGCTGGGCGATGTAGAAGTTGGCCACCTTCTCGGGGAATCCGTTGCGGCGGATGTAGTAGGTGAGTCCGTTGTCCAGTTTTCCGATGCGTACCTCAGGGTCCACAGGGATGGGCGGCAGCTCCTGTGCCACCACGCCCGTCAGTGCAAGAAGCACGCCGACGGAGCAGAGAAAAAGTCTTTTCATCATGGTTTACTAATTAATAATTGCAAAAATGAAATGCAAAGATAGTTACTATTTCTGACACTACCAAAAATAAAATTAAAATTTTGGGCATTACGCCATAATCTTTGTACTTTTGCACCCCGATTATAAATGCAAGTTACGCACGTTTGGAGTGAAAGTGGAGTGAAGGGGAAGTGAAGGGGAAGTGAAAGGGACATTACTTTCTGCCTTGATGGCAGCGATAGAACTAACGTCCCTTTCACTCCCCCTTCACTCCACTTTCACTCCCCCTTAACTCCCTGCAAGCAAAGCTTGCGAAAGAACAAAAGGAATAATAATGAAGGTTATACGCAACCAGCATTTCGAGGGCGAGCGTCCTCTTTTTGCGAGCCACCACCTGCGTCTGGAGCAGGTGACGATAGGCGATGGCGAGAGTGCCATCAAGGAGTGTTCAGATATTGACGTCGTGGATTGCCACTTCTGGGGGAAATACCCGCTATGGCACGTCCACGGCTTTCTTGTAGAGCGTT
This sequence comes from uncultured Prevotellaceae bacterium, assembly GCA_946644025.1. The sequence continues at coordinate 6,905 of CAMPCG010000083.1, forward strand.
GCCAGTTCGACGCCGGGGCGCGCTCGGCCCTGTGGTACAGCGACCATCTGGTGATGCGCGACACACGCATCGACGCACCGAAGATGTTCCGCGAGATGGAGCACCTGAAGCTGGAGAACGTCGTCATCAACGATGCCGACGAGACCTTCTGGCGCTGCCGTGACATCAAGGCCACCAACCTGGAGCTGCACGACGGCACCTACCCCTTCATGTTCTGCGAGAACGTGAAGATTGACGGGCTGAAGAGCGACTCGAAGTACGTCTTCCAGTATTGCAAGAACGTGGAGATAAACCAGGCCCACATTGTGACGAAGGACTCGTTCTGGGAGTGCGAGAACGTGACCATCACGAACAGCATCCTGGACGGCGAGTACCTGGCCTGGCACTCGAAGAACGTTCGCCTGGTGAACTGCCACCTGGCTGGCGAGCAGCTGCTCTGCTATGCCGACCACGTGGTGCTGGAGAACTGCACCTTCGACGCAGCCTGCGACCGTGTCTTTGAGTACAGCGACGTTCACGCCGACATTCGCGGCCACATCGAGAACATCAAGAACCCCACCAGCGGCCACATCATCGCCGACAGCATCGGCTCCGTCACCATCGACGAGAACGTGCGACAGCCCGCCGACTGCGAGATTCAGACGAGATAATGGGAAGTGAAAGGGAGTGAAAAGGAAGGGGGAGTGAAAGGGAAGTGAAGGGGGAGTGAAAGGGAAGTGAAGGGGGAGTGAAAGGGGAGTGAAAGGGACGATAGTTTTTATGCTGAAATGTAATGTCCCTTTCACTCCCCCTTCACTCCCCTTTCATTCCCCCTTCACTCCTTTTAAGGCTTCTATCCCCATCTTATAGCAGCCATCGGCATACGTTATGCGCATCACGCCCATGCGGTCGTCGTCGACGGGTGCGAGCGCCAGCGCGACGTGGCCCATGGTGCGGCGCAGGTTGACCTCCACACAGGGATGGAGGAGGAAGCCGCCTTCGGCGTACACCGCCATCATGTCTACGCCCAGCGGCCCCTGGTAGCGGCCTTGCAGCAAGGTCGTCAGGTGGTGGCAGATGTGCTCCTTCACGCTGTAGAGCTGCTCCGCCGGGAAGTATCGGCTCATCATCTCCCATTTCCGCCGCTCCGTGGCCACAATGTTGCCCGTATAGGCCCCGTTGGCCGTTTGGAACAGCGACAGCCCCTGGTAGTACACCTTTCCGTCGGCACGGGCTTCAAACTCCATGCCGAAATCCTTTACCTTTTTATAATAGGGTTCCACCACCACACTGCCCTGCCGCGCAATGACCCCGCGCGCCCATGCTTTCACGTTGGCTTCGGTCTTGTCGTCATTCTTGACGAAGAAGCGCACTCCGCGGCCGCTCGACGACCACGGGGCCTTCACCACGCCACCACGGAAACGACATGCCAACGTAGACCACGCCTCGTCGACCGAGCTGAACTCCTCAGGCAATGGACGTTGGTCGAAAGGCTGCATGATGGAGTAAGATTTTCCCCCTAAAGACTCGTCGTTCAACGGGCACTGACTGATGGCCGTCGCCACCCCGTCGTCGAACAGCTGCTTCAGGAGCCATATCGACGTGCGGCGGTGGGACCATTCGCGTATCTCCCGCAGCTGCTCGTCGCCGGGCAGCAGGGCGTCGCCCACGCCCATGCGTCTCAGACGTGCACAAAGGGCAGCATCCCACCCCCAGGGCTCCACGCTGTCGCAGTCTGCCAAGCGGCGGGCGCCAGGCTGCAAAAAGTCGATTGAAAAGTTGTCAAACGCCCTTGACCCCAGGTGCTTCCTGGCCGCCACGGCCAACTTCTGCATGGAGGTCTTGGCCAGCTCGGCATCGTCCACCAGCACGCAGTCGCCGTCGGCGGCCCACAGTGCAGGCAGGAATCCCAGGTCGTGGCGCAGCTGCCGTCCGGCGTGCGGCGCCGTGAAGTTCTCCAGGCCGGAAGCCAAGGCAATATCGTGTTCAGGATTGAAGATGTGTAGTGTCATAGTGCGGGCAAAGGTACACAAATTATGCCGACTGACAAAATATGCGCCTCGCTTTAACAATCAAAACTGTTACCTCCACACCTCCCCAGCCCCCCGCCTCTTAAGGCATTTTAACGTCTGGCGGTGCAGGATTTCCGTTGCCTCGGCGTTTAGGCTATCAGAAAACAGGACACCAAACTTATAACAGAAATGAAAACAACGAACACTTTCAGAGAATCGCCACTCACTAAGCGCCCGGCCGCAAACGGCCTGACGAAGACAGCCTGCGCCGTCGCCCTGACGATGCTGGCAGCGCTCCCCCTCGCCTCTTGCAGCGACGACGACGACGACATCGCGGAGACCAGCATCAACCGTGCACTCTTCGAAATGAAGAACGACTACACAGGCAAACTGAAGTATGGACTGAAGGACAGCAACTGGCGCGACACTGTCGAGAATGTCGCGGTGAAGTCGGCCGACGGACTCTGGCTGGCCATTCCCCTGGAGCCCATTGCCGAGCAGATGGCCGACGAGGCCGTGGCCCGCAAGCTGCGCGAGTGGCAGACCGCCGTCGTCCATGCCCGCTACGAATTTGTCAGCGTGGAAGAGGAATACTACAGCTTCAGGCTCACTACGGAGATGTGGCCCGACGAGCGCTTCGCCCAGCCCCCCACCCGCACACAGCCCGTAGTGTACGGGGGACTGACGCTGCTCTTCGACCAGCGCTACACGGGCGAATATCAGAAGCAGGGCGAGTGTCTCTCGTTCAACATCTGCGTCGGAGGCCTGCTCTGGGGCCAAGAGTATGTCGAGGGCTTCAAGCCCGTCGTCTACCGCTACGAGGGCCATGCCCCCTACCCGCCATACAGGTTCAATCTATATCAAAAAAACGGCTCTACAAGAATTAGTGTGGATAACCTCGGATGAGACGCACTATTCATGCTT
>CAMPCG010000084.1 GCA_946644025.1 uncultured Prevotellaceae bacterium
ATTTATTGTTTTTTTCGTTTTTATCGTTATTTCGTTATAACGTTATTTCGTGATGACGTTATTTCGTGATTTCGTGATGTCGTGATAACGTTATTTCGTGATGTCGAAGATGGTGGCCTTGCCACCCTTCACCTTAATTATATTATAGGGCTCAGAGGGGAAGACGAGGTTGGTCATGGCCATGCTGCCGTCGGCACTGAAGGCCTCGATGCTGCAGCGGTCGATGAACAGGCGCAGCTGGCGGACGGCACCATACGTGGGGGCCGTGGTGACGCAGGGGAAGGCCTCGCTGAACGACGTGTCGCCGCTCTTGGTGCGGTCCATGGCGAACTCCTGCTCCTGTGCGTCGTAGGTCATCACGACGCGCTCGCCCTTCATGTTGCTCAGCTCGATGGTGCACGTGCCCTTCACGTCGACCACGATCTCGCAGGTCTCCGTGGGCTTCTTCACCTTGGCGCCGCGCAGGGCCGCCATCTCGGGCGAGGGCGTGCTGGTCAGGATGGTCTCGCCGCCGACGGTCTTCAGTCCGAGGTCGCGGGGCAGGCCGTTGGCCGAGCGGAACTGGCGCGTGGGCACCTGGTTGGCATACTGCCAGTTCGACATCCAGGGCAGTGCGACGATGCGTCCTTCGGGTGCTCCGTGGAAGGTGACGGTGGCATAGTGGTCCTTGCCGTAGTCCATCCACTTGGTCTCCGACGGGCTGTCTTCGCACGTAAACTTATGGCCGTCGAACTGGCCCACGAAGTACTGCGTGGCCGAGCCGCCGAAGGGTCCGCCCGGGTTGATGTTGAGCAGAAGCACCCACTTGGTCGTCTCGTAGGCGGACTGCTTGGCCGAAAGCGTGAGGGGGAACAGGTCAGGGCACTCCCAGACACCACCATGACAGCCATATTCGCGGCCGAACGAGCTCTCGAACTGCCACTGCTTCAGGTCCTTCGAACTGTAGAACTGCACCTCCTGGCCGACGGCCAGCACGACAATCCAGCGCTGCGTCGGCTCGTACCAGAACACCTTCGGGTCGCGGAAGTCGGGCGCATTCTGCGTGATGACGGGGTTGCCGGCATACTTCGTGAACGTCTGTCCGCCGTCCTTCGAGTAGGCAATGCTCTGCGTCTGGGCTGAGCCGGCCGAGGTGTACATGGCGATGACAGCTCCGGGGCCGAAGCCTGCCGTGCCCTGCTTGTCGACGATGGCGCTGCCCGAGAAGATGGCGCCCAGCCAGTCGGCCTCGATGGCCAGCGGCTGTGCCTCCCAGTGGATGAGGTCGCGCGAGGTGGAGTGTCCCCACGTCATGTTCTCCCACTGCGATCCGTAGGGGTTAAACTGATAATAAAGGTGCCAGACACCGTCCTTATAGAACATGCCGTTGGGGTCGTTCATCCATCCGTAGAGCGGGGTGTGGTGATAGGCCGGGCGGAAGTGCTCGCGGTTCTGCGTGTCGAACGTGTCGCTGTATTTCATCTCGCGCCAGCAGGCGAAGTCCTTCAGCGGGCCCGTCTGACGGCGGTCGCCGTGGAAGGTGATGTCGAGCAGGCGCATGCCCTTCTTCAGCTGCAGCGGCACGTAGTAGTCAACCTTGTCTACGGCCAGCCGCACGTTAAGGCGCTGCATGAGCTCGTTGCTGTCGTCCAGCACGCAGATGTTGGCAATCTCTTCCTTCTCCTGGACGGGCAGCAGGAGATACTTCTGTCCCTGCTGCAGTCGCAGCATGCTGTGGTTGTCGCCCAGGATTTCCTGCGCGGCGGCACCCATGCACATGGCCATCATGGCAATCAGTGTCAATAGTTTTTTCATTCCTGATGTTCGGTTTTTAGTTATTCGTTAATGGATTTCTGCCGCAAAATTACGTTTTTCTTCCTTTTTATGCAATAAAAAATGATACATAATCTAATAAAAAACGTTCATTGCATCATTTTTGTTGTGCAATGAACGATTTTTCCGCTTCCGATTGTTTCATTCGCGCAGACGGACGCCGAAATTGCCGCGGGCGGCGGATTATTTACGAATTTTGTTTACATCGCATGGTCAGTACGGCGGAGAAGCGGTGCTTTTCGACCCGAGAAGCGGTGCTTTTTCATCCGAAAAGCACCCCTTCTTTCATCGAAAAGCACCGCTTCGCTGATTGCGTTCCGTGAATCGTTTGATTTTCAGTCGGTTATATAATCAACAGAAAATATTGCGAATTTATTTTACATATATTCCGGCCAGATGCTCTGCAGGGGCCATACGTCGAGCGAATAGTCGGAGCCGCGGTTGAGGGCCGTCAGCTCTACGCCCGTCTGGTCGTCGGCAGCGAAGGTGGCGAGCGAGAAGACGCTGGTGCCGTCCTCCGAGAAAATCTCCACGCAGCACTTGTCGACAAAGATGTGCAGCTTCAGCCGACCGTCGACGGGTGCCACGCGGTCGTGACAGGTATGGCGGAACTTCACCATCTCGAAGTCGGCCACCTGCGTGCGGTCGACCACGAGCGAGTGGCTCTCCGTGTCGTAGGTCACGGCCAACTTGCGGCCGCCGCCCACGCAGAGGTTCAGTCCCAGCGTGTTGCTCACGCCGGTGCTGAGGCTCAGCTCCGCCTCAAAGACGTTGCCCAGTGCGGCAAGATCCTTCAGCGGCGTGCGCCCCACCCGCAGCCGGCCGCCATAGTGGCGGCGCTCGCCGCGCAGCTTCGTCAGCTCTGCCTTGGGCCGCTGGGCCAGTCGCCATTCCCCTTGGGGCGTCTGGCGCAGCGACAGCTCGCGCGGCACCGACCAGAAGCCCTTGCCGTAGGTCGTGGGCAGGTCGCGGCAGTAGCGCCAGTTTGACATCCACCCCATCGAGTAGACGCGTCCGCCGAGCGTGCCGTCGAAGTCCTTGAAGGTGCGCGAGGCGTAATAGTCGGGCCCGCAGTCCACGTAGGCACCCGTCTCGGGCTGCAGACCCTCGGCCTGGAAGGTGCGGCCGTCGAAGTCGCCGACGAAGTACTGCTCGTTGTCCCAGTCGACCGACACCACCAGTACCCACTTGCGCTGCCCCTTCATGGGGCCGTTCTCGACGGTGAGCTGCATCAGGTCGGGACATTCGAAGCAGCGGTAGGTGCGGCCGGCCGGGCCGAAGTCGCTGAGCCACGTCCACTGCTTCAGGTCCTTCGATGCGTAGAAGGCCACCTTGCTCTCCAGCGTCTTGCTGACCACCATGATCCACTGTTGGCTCTCCTCGTGCCAGATGACGGTGGGGTCGCGGAAGTCCTGATAGCCGATGTCGAGCACGGGGTTGCCGTCGTAGTAGCTGAAGGAGCGGCCGTGGTCGTGGCTGACGGTGAGCGCCTGCGACTGGTTCTTGCGCTCGGCGTCGTTCAGCGTCAGGCAGGCGATGTAGGCATCTGTGCCGAAGCCCGCCGTGTTCTGCGTGTCGGCCACGACGCATCCCGTCCAGCATCCCAGCCCGCGGGGCACGTCGCGATGGACGTGGCGGCTGATCTCGGTGAAGTGCACCAGGTCGGCCGACTCGGCGCAGCCCCACCAGTAGCAGTGGAACAGTCCCTCGCGGTAGAGGAATCCGCAGGGGTCGCTGATCCATCCGCGGCGGGGGCTGAAATGATACTGGTTGCGATAGTGCTCATGATAGAGCTGCGCCGTGTCGGCTGTCGCTGTCATGGGCTGAGAAAAAGATTGTGATGGCAGTATGGCTGCCATCACAATCATGAGTTTTCTTAAGACATTGTTCATACTGAAGCAGGGTTCAATAGCTCGACACCTTCACGTCGCTCACTGTGACCGTGCCGCCGTAGCTGTTGACCGACCAGCAGTTCTTGTAGATGCCGTAGATGCGCTGCGTGTAGCCATAGACGCCGTTGATGTACATCGTCACGACGGAGTTGTCGGTGTAGATGCTGACGTTGTAGACGTTGTCAGCCGGACGGGGGAAGATGTAGCCGTCGATGCCCTCGACGAAGCCACGGCCCTCGCTGCCCTCCTGCTCGAAGTTGATCTTGCGGCGGCCGTTGGCCCACTCGGGATTGACCATCAGCGTGTAGTAGCGCGTGGCGTCGGTGCCGCGGCAGAAGGAGACGCCGAAGCGGTCGCCCTCGCCCTCGGTGCGCACCGTGAACGAGATGTGGTTGTGCGAGCCCAGGCGGTTGTAGAGCACGTAGGCACCCTCGCCCGAGAGGCGGCCGTCGGCATAGCCCTGGCTGGCCATCACCTTCACCTCCTGCTGCTTGGCGTACTTGGCAGCCATGGCGGGCACCTCGCCCACGGTGAGCGTGCCGTCCTCGTGCTGCACCAGGCGGTGGCAGACGAGTGCGCCAGACCAGTTGGGCTCACCCTCGGCTCCCACGGCCATGTTCTTGTCGTGGAAGGTCGAGCCCGTGCGGAAGGGGCACCATCCCCAGATGTAGCGCTCCTTGCCGTCGGAGGCCGTCTTGCCGGCATAGAAGGCGCGGCTGTCGAGCACGCCCTCCTTGTCGTCGCGGGGCCAGTTGGCACCCGGGTCGTCGAAGCAGCGGCGCAGGCCCTCGAAGGACGTGGCCATCATGTACTTCACCTTGCGGCTCCAGGGGGCACGGTAGGCCTCGCTGTAGACGAGATACCACCAGTCGCCCATCTTGAACACGTCGGGACATTCGCACATGCGGTCCCACACCATGTTGAAGCCACCCTCGCAGGTCCAGTCCTTCAGGTTCTGCGACTTGAAGTAGGCGAAGCGGTTCTTGCTGGTGATGACCATGTAGTAGGTGTCGCCGTCCTGGAACACCTGCGGGTCGCGGAAGTCCTGGCCGGAGAATCCGTAGTCGGGGCCGTTGAGGCGCCATGCGCGGTCCTTGGTCCAGGTCTTGAAGTCGCGCGACGTGGCACGCATGACCACCTGGCGGTTGGTGCAGCGGGCGTTCTCGCCGGTGTAGTAGATGTAGTAGAGGTCGTCCTTCTCGCTGTAGACGGCGCATCCCGTGCCGAGCGCGGCGTCCTGCTCGTCGATGTTCTGTCCGGTGGGGATGAGCTCACCGAGCGACTCGTAGTTGCAGCCGTCCTTCGTGCTCACAGCCCAGATGGGGTGGAAGAAGTCGCCGTTGTTGTTGTAGTCCTGCAGATAGAGCACCTTGAAGTCGCCGGCCTTCTTGTCGTAGAAGGGCATGGGGTCGCCGATGCGTCCCAGGGCGTGCTTGTAGTAGGTCGAGAAGGCGTCCTCAGTGTCGTCGTTGACCTGGGTGAACGTCTCGGTGGTGCCGGCCCAGTCCTTCTGGGGGTCGCCGACGAAGTCGTCGTCGCTGCAGCTTGCCGTGGCTGCGGCGATGCCGCAGCCCATCAGGCAAGAGGTCAGGATATTGATGAATTTTTTCATAATGGCTTCTTATTTCGTTAGGTAATTGATTGCGTTCTTCGTGATGATGGCAATATTCTTGTGGAAGTTCTCCACGTAGCCAGCCTCATAGGTGTAGGAATACCAGTCGTAGCAGCCGGAGCCGATGCAGATGATGCCGCCGCGGCCGTCGCGGGCAGGATACTCCCATGCCACCACGGCGCCGTCGCCGCCCACACCGAGGATCTTGCCGCCCGTGCGGGCCTCCCATGCAGCGTGGTTGTCATAGCCGCCCCAGTCGGTGCCGATGTGATACTGTGCCGTCGAGTTGGTGATGTGGTAGCCGGCATCCGTGCAGTAGACGCGGTTGGGGTCGTCGCCCTGAATGATGCCCTGCCAGAGCGGATGGCCGTTCTGTCCGGCGAACATGCTGAACTCCCACGGGCCGCCGCAGAGCTCGGCACCGTCCTCGTTCTGTCCCCAGCAGTTGTTAGGCGTGGTCCACTCGTCGTCGCCGGTCACGCCGATGAACGACGGCAGGTTGGTGGCATAGCGGGTGAGGAACATCGAGCCGCCGTTCTCGTAGAACGTGCGCAGCTGGTTCTTGGCAGCCAGGGCCTCGGGAGCGTTGGCCACGAAGGCGTCATGGCCGTCGACGCCACCGTCCTTATGGTAGTGCCACCAGATGATCTTGCACTCCGAGAGGTCGATCATCTCCGACTGGATGTCGGCAAACGAGGCATACATCGACTCGGCGACGTTGGCCAGCATCCACTGGCAGGCGGCTCCGGCCTCGGGGTCGAGACCCGACATGTCGCTGGCGGCGCCGACGAAGAGGGCCTTGGGCTTGCCGATGGCAATGACGCTGACGACATACTCCGAGCGGGCCGTGTTGTTCACGACGGTGTACGTGACGGGCTGCGAGAAGTCGACGGCCTGGCCGCTGAGCGGGCTGACGGTGGCATTGGCCGACACCTCGATGGTGGGCACGATGCTGGTCACGTCGACCGATCCGGGCACGTAGACGGTGATGGTCTTGGCCTCTTCGTCGATGATGCCGGTGTAGATCTCGTTAGCCACGAAGTGGAGGATGCGGGCCTCGTCGTGGAGCACGCTGATGTTCCAGTTCAGGTAGAGGTCGTTGTTCGTGACGCGGATGGTCTGGGCAGCGTCCATGTTGAGCACCTGGCCCACGGCGATGTCGGCCGTGGCGCCTTCCGACACGCGGAGGCTGGTCACCTTCATCCCGGAGCAGGGCGTGCCCTCGGGCAGCCGCACCACGATGCTGCGCGATGCCAGGTCGATGTTGCCGGCATAGCCGTCGAGCGCGATTTCCTCAATCATGCAGTCGCCGCTGAGCCGTAGTGCCGTCTCGTCGTTCTTGTCGCAGGCCGTGAAGGCGAGCAGTGCGACGAGCGCACACATTATATAATTACAGATAGTCTTCATTGTTGAGAAATGTTTAATTGATTATTTATTGTTGAAAATAGGAAAGCGGTAGCACATTTTTTCACTTTTCACTTTTCCTTTTCCCCTTCTTTTACCAGTTGCCGCAGTTCTGCTTATACTTGCCGTTGGCTGCAGCCACCTGCTGATAGGGCAGAGGCAGATACTCGTTCTTGTTGGCCGTGAAGCGGGCCTCCTCATAGATGTTGCACTTCGACTTCTCCGTAGCGTAGTAGTCGTTGAGCACCTGGGCGGCATCGCCCCAGCGCACGAGGTCGAGGAATCGCTCCGACTCCATGGCCAGCTCCAGACGGCGCTCCATCTTGACGATCTTCATCGTCTGCTCCTTCGAGTAGGAACCCGTGTAGTTCTTGCAGTAGAGCTTGACACCGTAGCGCGAGGGATAGTTCGAGATCATCTGAGTCGACGTGGCGGCGCGGCTGCGGATCTGGTTGACCAGGGCGATGGCCTCGGCCGTCTTGTTCTGCTGGGCCAGTGCCTCGGCGCGCATGAGCAGCACGTCGGCATAGCGGAAGACGATGCGGTTCATCGACGTAGCCCAGAAGGAGCTCTTGATGAGATAGCTGCCCACGAGGTCGGGGTCGACATTCTGCTTCAGTGTGACGTTGTATCCGTAGAGTCCGCCGGAGCGGCTCCAGCTCGACGAGCGGTCCATCATGTACTTCGTGTTGAACATGTAGGGCAGTCCGGGCATGCCGACGGTGAGGAAGAGTCGCGGGTCGGCGTTGTCCGTGGCCTGGTCGTAGTCCTTGTTGTTGTAGGTGTCGAGCAGGGGCAGACCGTCGTCGCCGGTGCGGAAGGCGTTGACGAGGTTCTGCGAGGGCTTGTAGAAGTCGCAGCCGCCGTCGGTGACGTTGACGATGTTGGGGCAGATGAGTCCGTAGCCCAGGTTCAGGTTGCCATACTTCGTTCCGTCGTTGCGCGAGTACTGGATGGCCCAGAGGCTCTCGCATCCGTTCTCGAACTGCTCCTCGGGACGGAAGTTGTTGTGGATGTCGCTCTCCAGGCCGTAGCCGGCGTAGAGCTTCGGGTCGGTATATTCGACGACCTTCTGCAGGTCGGCCTCGTTGATGGAGGTCACCTCGTTGGTGTTCTCATTATCCTGGCGATAGGCCTTATAGAGATAGACCTTGGCCAGGAAGGCAGCGCAGGCGGCGCGTGTGGGGCGGCCCTTGTCGGCCTGCGTCTCGGGCAGCACGCTGAAGGCAAACTCCAGGTCCTCGGCAATCTTGGCCCAGCCCTCGTCGTTGGTGAACTCGGTGTTCGAGATGTTGCCGTAGTCGTCGTAGCTCAGGTCGCTGCTCAGCACGAACGGGATCTTCTTGAACAGACGCTTCAGCTGGAAGTGGGCGTAGGCCCGCAGGAAGCGCAGCTCGCCCATGCGCTGCTGCTTCAGCTGGAAGCTGTCGTCGCAGTTCTCGACGGCATGGATGGCGGCGTTGACACGCGACAGTGCGTTGTAGAGGCGCACCCAGATGTCGTTGAGGTTCCAGCTGGTCGAGAGGATGCCCTGCGACACCTCGAGCTGGTGGAAGACGTCGCCGTCGTTGGTGGTTGATCCGCCCTTATAGGCGTCGTCCGAGCGCACGTCGTAGTTCCAGAGCGAGAACGAGGCGTTGATGTCCTCGGCAGTCACAAAGACGGCGTATGCCGACGTCACCTGATTGTCTACGTAGGCCGGTGTGTTCACCTGCTCGTCAGAGAGTGTGCCCTGCGGCACCTGCTCCTCGAGGAAGTCGGAGCATGAGGTGAGGGTTGCTGTGAAGCTGCAACATACCAGACCCGCTACGAAAAACTTATATATCTTTGTAATCATAATTTTCAATTATCAATTATCAATTATCAATTAGAATGACACATTAAGACCGAAGGTAAGGTTGAGCGGGATAGGATAGCCGAACGTGGGCACCTCGGGGTCGACGCCCGTGTAGTCGCCGCTCTTGATGGTGAAGAGGTTCTGGGCCGAGACGTAGAGGCGCAGCCGCTGCATGTAGAGTTTCTTGACGAGCGCGTCGGGCAGGTTGTAGCCCAGCTGGATGGTGCGCAGCTTGAGGAACGAGCCGTTCTCGACGTAGTAGGACGACACGCGCGTCTCGTTGTTGGTGTCCATCGTGGTCAGTGCGGGGATGGTGGAGCCGCTGTTGGCGGGTGTCCAGGCATCGAGGACGCGGCTGCCCTTGTTCAGGTTGGGCACGTTGACGCCGGCCCAGAGGTCGGTCTGGCGCTTGTAGTCGATGGTGATGACGTCGACGCCCTGCACGCCCTGCCAGAACATAGTGAAGTCGAAGTTACGATACTGCAGATAGACGTTCAGACCGTAGGTGAAGGCGGGTGTCGGGTCGTAGATCCAGTCCTGGTCGGCCTCGGTGATGAAGCCGTCTTTGTTGAGGTCGAGGAATCGCATGCGGCCTACGCCGGCGCCTTCCTGGACGGCGTGGTTGTCCACTTCCTCCTGGTTCTGGAAGATGCCGTCGAAGATGTAGCCCACCTGTGCGCCCATGGGATGGTCGACGACGCTCTTCACGCCGTTGCCGCCGAAGGTGCCACGCGAGGCGATGGTCTCGGGCAGCTTGGTGATCTTGTTGCGGTTGGTGCCGATGTTGCCGGCCAGGTCGAACTGCAGGTCGCCCGACTTGCCGCGATAGCCGATGGTGAGCTCCGTACCGCGGTTGAGCATCTCGCCGGCATTGATCCACATGTTGCTGCCTTCGCCCATGACGCCGACGCCGGGCATGTTGACCAGAATGTCGGTGGTCTTCTTGTTATACCAGTCGAAGCTGCCGTAGATGCTGTTGCCGAGGAATCCGAAGTCGATACCGAGGTTGGTCTGTGTGGTCGTCTCCCACTTGATGTTGTCGTTGCCGATCTGGTTGCGCTTGAATCCGCTGTCGAGGATGCGTCCGCCGTTGCTGCCCTGAATGTCGTAGCCGGTGTTGTAGGAGTCGCCGCCGAAGTTGAGGCTGCCGGTGGTGGTGTAGAGGGTGTAGCGGGCGTTGTTGTCAATCTCCTGGTTACCGGTCTGTCCCCACGATGCGCGCAGCTTCAGGTTGTCGAGCC
>CAMPCG010000085.1 GCA_946644025.1 uncultured Prevotellaceae bacterium
GTATGCCGTCTCGCGTGCCCAGCGGTCGCGCTGCTTGGCAAACTCCTTGAAGGGTGCTCCGTCCAGCTCTACGAGAGCCTTGCGAATGACGGGCTTCATCTCGCCGCTGCGTTTCTCCATGTTCATCATCATCGTGATGGGCACTCCGCCGGCCTTCCACTCTTCGGCCGGTGCCGTGGTGTTCTGCACGATGGCCATGTAGCCGGTCTTTCCAGCTGCAATGAGCTGTGCGGCGCTGTTGCCCAGGGCGTAGCAGTAGTCGGCGTCGAAGTTCGACGGGGCGGCGCAGCGGCCTTCGTAGCCGAAGAAGTGGTGCTGGGTGGCAAACTTGCCCACGTACTGGCCTTTCTTCTTCATCTTCTCCAGCTTCTGGGCCACCATGGTGGAGAGCAGCTTCTCGGTCTCGATGAGGCTCACCTGCACGTTGCCGTGGGGGTCGCGGTCGAGGGCCAGCTGGCGGGCGACGCCTACGGGCAGCGAGTTGAAGACGGCGAGGTTCTCCTCCGTGAGGTGGCTCTTGGCGAAGTCCACCTGCTCGTCGCGGCTGATTTCCTTAGCCTCGGGCATGGCCAGCACGTCGTTGAGCTGGGCGATGAGCTTCTTGATGGCGGGGATGAACTCGATGACGCCCTCGGGAATGATGACGGTACCGAAGTTGTTGCCGTCCTGGGCGCGGGTGGCCACGGCCTGGGCGATGTAGTCCACGATGTCGTCGAGACTCTGACCCTTGGCCTCCACCTCCTCGGAGACGAGGCAGATGTTGGGCTGTGTCTGCAGGGCGCACTCCAGTGCGATGTGGCTGGCCGAGCGGCCCATCACCTTGATGAAGTGCCAGTACTTGCGGGCCGAGTTGCAGTCGCGCTCAATGTTGCCGATAAGCTCGGAGTAGGTCTTGCAGGCAGTGTCGAAGCCGAAGGAGGTCTCAATCTGCTCGTTCTTCAGGTCGCCGTCGATGGTCTTCGGACATCCGATGACCTGCACGCCATACTGCTTGGCGGCGTAGTATTCGGCCAGCACGCAGGCGTTGGTGTTAGAGTCGTCGCCGCCGATGATGACGATGGCCTTGATGTCCAGCTGGCGGATAATCTCCAGTCCCTTCTCAAACTGGTCTACCTTCTCCAGCTTGGTGCGGCCGGAGCCAATCATGTCGAAGCCTCCGGTGTTGCGATATTCGTCGATGATGTCCTTGGTCAGCTCCATGTAGTTGTGGTCTACCAGTCCGCCGGGGCCGAGTATGAATCCGTAGAGACGGTTCTCGGGGTTCAGCTTCTTCAGTGCGTCGAAGAGGCCGGTGATGACGTTGTGTCCGCCAGGTGCCTGACCGCCGCTGAGGATGACGCCTACGTTCATCTTGCCGTGAGCCGTAGCCTCGCCGGGCACGAACTCCACGAGGGGCATACCGTAGGTGTTGGGGAAGAGCTTCTTAATCTCCTCCTGGTTGTCGACACTCTGCGTGGGGGCACCCTCCACGGCTTTCACTGCGCCCTGAAGTCCGCGGGGCAGCTTAGGCTGGTAGGCGGAACGGGCAATCTGCAATGCACTTTTTTCCATTATTACTTTTATGTTTAAAAATGAACTAATATTTGCGGCCACAAAAGTACAAAGATTCCCCGACCCTTACAAATATTTCTGCAATATTTAACAATGAGGCTGGGGGCTATTGTAGCTTTTGTCCCATGGTGTTGTAGCGTGTGCCGTTCTTCACGATGACGATGCGGCTGCCAATCAGCATCTTATGCCCGTTGACGGCACTCTCGGTGCCTGCAGCTGTGATGCCTGTGGTGTCGCCTACGGGCACCTTGACCAGCATGTCGTAGATACGTGCACCGCCGTTGGCTTCCGACTGCTGGAATACGATGCTGCGCAGGTTCATCAGGTCGGCTTCGCTGGTGAGCCCGGCAGCCTCCAGTATGTCGTAGCTTCCGTAGGCTCCCTTGCTGTACTTCTTGGTGGTGACGCTGTTGGCGGTGCCGTCGGCCATGGTCCAGGTAATCTTGAACTGTCGGCCTCCGGTGGTGAAGAGGTTGATCTTCAGCTCGAAGACTCCATCGTCGAGGGTGAGCTTGAATCCGCCGTTTGACTCGCCCAGGCAGAGGGCTCCCTTGCCGAAGCCCGACGCCGTCTCGTCCTTCTCCGGGTCGATGGTCGTGGCGGTCTTGTCGCCCTGAATCATCTCAAAGATGGTCTTCAGGTCGGCGGGCATGTCGGCTTCGGCATCCTGGAAATGATACCAGCCGTCGGTATAGACATAGAAAGGCTTGACGAGGGTGATGCTGCCTGCGGTGGTGACGGGCTTCACGCCATCGCTGGCATTGCCCGTCACGGTGACGGTGTAGTCGCAGTCTGCCGTCGGTGTGCCGCTGATGGTCAGTGTGTTGCCCTCGACAGTGTATTCCAGACCGTCGGCCAGCCCTTCGACGGCGGCGTCTGTGCCTACGCTGTTCCACTCATAGACGATGGCCTCGATGGCGTCGCCCTCGACCACCTCCTGCGAGGCGTTGCCCGTGGCGCAGACAAGCTCAATCTTTTCAGGAATGACGTATTCGTGGGGAACGCCGTCCAGCTCGTAGGGGCCGAGGTCGGGGGCAGCGTCGTTGTAGGGGATGTAGATGTCGTCGGCGGTGACGAGGTCGAGCCCGTGGTCGGCAGCCTCCTTCTGAGTCATCCAGCGTGTGGGCGTGAATCCGATGATGGGTGTGCCCATGTCCTTGAAGATGCTGCCTTCCTTCAGCCGGGCGAAGTTGTTGGCGGGCAGCGAGCCGTCGGGCTCACGGGAGGCCAGGAAGTCGTTGACGCTGAGCGACAGGTATTCGCCGGAGTGGTCTTGGGTAGACGGGGTGTAGTCCTGGCCGTCGGGCTTGTAGCTTTCCTTGACAGGGCTGCAGCCGTCAATCTCTATCCAGGAGTTGTAGGTGGTTGTTTCCGTGGGGTCCTTATAGCCGTCCTTGCCGGGCGAGAGGAACTCGTGGTTGCCTACGTTGTGGCCGCTCTTCTGGGCCGAAGCTCCCCATCCCACACAGTTGTGGATGGTCATCTGTCCATACTTGAACTCCGTGGGGAAGCGGTAGTTGTACTCGTTGCCCCATGCCACGCAGTTGAGGATGTACATGCCCTCGTAGGCGTTGTTCTGGTCGAAGCCCTTGTGCAGGTTATCGAACGACACGCAGTTGGTCACCACATGAGCACCCACCGACTGGTCGAAGGCTGCTCCGCCGGCACTGCCTCCGCCGCCGAGCTTGAATCCGTTGCCGTTCTTGCCTTCCTCGAAACTGCCCGTTTCTGAGCGGTAATAGCCAGCGTGCCAGGCCCAGCACTGGTCGATGACGACGGGGTGATAGACCATGTAGAGGTCCCAGTTGTCGTCGCTATTGGTCCAGGCGCGACATCCATGAAACTCGGTGCCAGGGCCTGGGAACAGCTTGCAGGCGAAACCGTCGGCATCGCTGCCACGTTCGCTGTCGCTCTTGACTCCCTTGTAGTTGCGCGAGTCGTAGTTCTCGTAGGAATCGCAGTTGATGATCTTGTTGTAGCGGCAGTAGGTGTAGCCCGGGTTGAACTGCGGCGTACCGCTGATGGGGAACGCCTTGGTCTCCTCGATGCTGAAGTCCTTGAACATGCCTATCTGCAGGCCAGTGTCGTTGTTCCAGCGGAAGGTGCAGCGCTCGATGATGTTGTACGAGCCCTCCACCTTCATGCCGTTGTCCTCGGCACGCTGAAGCACCAGGCCGTAGAAGGTCCAGTAGTTTGCCAGGTGGTTGACGTAGATGCAACGGGCCATCTTGAAGCCCATCTCCGTGGTGTGGTTCATGGGCGAGCCGTCGATGATGACCTTGCCGACAGCATCTTCAGGCCAGGCGCGGAGCTCGCAGCGAAGGGTGGGCGAGGTCTCCAAGGCAGGAATCTTGATGCGCTCGCTGATGTAGTAAGTTCCCTCGTGAACGAGGATGCGGTCGCCGGCCTGCACCAGCTCCATCGCCTTGTGGATGGTCAGCAGCGGAGCAGCCTCCGAGCCATCGTTGTCGTCATTGCCGACGGTAGACACATGGATGTCCTTGGCCGAGACGGTCAAAGCACAAAGGGCGATGGCACATGCCGCAGCCCAGAATCGGTTAGTGAGTAAAGTGGCTTTCATAATTGTTAGATTAGTAAATAGATGTTAGTTACCGTAGTTCAGATAGATGAAGTAGATGTATGTGCCCACCAGGGCCGAGAGCACGGCTGTCGAGATGAGCACCGTGAGGGTGATGTAGCCCAGCAGATGGCACTTGGAGTAGCCGGAGAGCTGCTTCAGTGCTGCGAACACCATCAGCACGGCGATGAGCCTCAGGATGCTGGAGTTCAGCAGGTTACCGGCTATGGAGTAGATGCTGTAGGTGTTTGAGGTGTAGACCAGCGCCACGACGAACTCAGAGTAGCGCAGGTCGGGGATGAGGGGCGACTTGCGCATGAAGAAGTACAGGGGGATGGTGAACATCAGGAGCGACAAGAGGGAGAACAGGGCGGGGTTCTTCTTCCGCAGCGTGTTCATGGCCTGGCCGAATTTCACGCCGACATATAGCACCGGCATCTCCCCCTTCCGGTCGTTTACCGTCAGAACGTTTTTCGTCTCTCCATCTTCCACCACCTGCTCCACGCTCTCTTTCATTTCCGGCGCCTTCTCCTCCGTGCCGGAACTGAAGCCCTGATCCACTAAGAGCGAGAGGGCAGCCAGCAGGAAGAACATCTTGAAGGGCGGGAAATAGGCCGACTGCATGCCCCGGAGATAGTCGCGAATCATGTAGCCGGGACGCAGCATCAGGTCGCGCAGGCTGCGGAACATGCTCCTGTTGCCCATGCCCCACACGTCGAGGAAGAGGAGCGCTGCCTTCTTGAACGAGAAGCGTCCTATCTGGGCTGACTGTCCGCAGCGCGGGCAGTAGTTGCCCTGAAAGGCCGTGCCGCACGACGAGCAGGTGCGCATCTCCTCGGAGAGCGGCGCCACTTCATGGGGTCGCTGCTGCCAGATGTGGAAGGCCCGCAGCCACACGGCCCGCTTCTGCTTGTCGGTAAGGTATTCTATCGCCTTCGTCCTGTCTCGTTCCATCGCTTCAATGTTTACGGCGGCAAAGATACGAAAAAGCGGCCGAACCGCCAAACAATCCGACCGCTTTTTCTTCAATCTCCAATTGTCCGTGACCATTGCTCGGTCCTCAATCCTCCATTTCCTGCCATAACGCCGACGGCGGCACCGGTGTGTATGGGAGAAAAACCGTACCTCTATTAGAGAAAGCCCTTACCTTTATTAGAGAAAGACCTGTCCTTTCTTAGGGAAAGACCGTACTTCTCCGGGATAAAGGACGTACCTTTCAGGGATGAAGACCGTATTTCTCCGGGTTAAAGGACGTACCTTGCTGGTTCATGGCGACCGCCAAAAATGTTCCCGGCGGCCGCCCAAAATAATCATAGCGGCCGCCATGAATAATCACAGCGGCCGCTACGAACCGTTTTTTCTGACTTTGTACTGCTTTTTGCTACAGGCTGTTCTCGATGTCGTTCATCCACAGGGTGCTCATGGCATCGCTGGGCATACGCCAGTCGCCACGCGGCGAGAGGCTCACGCTGCCCACCTTCGGTCCGTCGGGCATACACGAGCGCTTGAACTGCTGGCTGAAGAAGCGGCGGCAGAAGGTCTGCAGCCAATGGCCGATGGTGTCGTCGTCGTACTTGTCGCGGAAGGCGTGCTGTGCCAGCAGGAAAATCTTCTGCGGACGGAAGCCCCACCGCAGGATGTAGTAGAGGAAGAAGTCGTGCAGCTCGTAGGGGCCCACCAGGTCTTCGGTCTTCTGCTGGATGTTGCCCTCGGCGTCGGCGGGTGTCAGCTCGGGCGAGATGGGCGTGTCGAGAATGTCGAGCAGGAGGGAGAAAAGACCCTCCCCCGTCCCCTCCCTGTATGGAGGGGCGTATATATCTTTGTTCCCAGTGGTCTCTGCGGAAGATGTGACCACTCCCCTCCCTGCAGGGAGGGGCTGGGAGTGGGTCTCTGCTATATGCCTGATGAGGTGTTGCACGAGTGTCTTGGGCACGCTGGCGTTCACGCCGTACATCGACATCTGGTCGCCGTTGTAGGTACACCATCCGAGGGCCAGCTCCGAGAGGTCGCCGGTGCCGATGACGAGGCCGCCCACCTGGTTGGCCACGTCCATGAGTATCTGTGTGCGCTCGCGGGCCTGTGCGTTCTCGTAGGTCACATCGTGTACAGCCGCGTCGTGGCCTATGTCCTCGAAGTGCTGGCCGACGGCCTTGGCGATGCTTATCTCGCGTTGGCTCACACCCAAAGCGTTCATCAGCAGCACGGCGTTCGTGTGGGTGCGGTCGGTGGTGCCGAAGCCCGGCATGGTGATACCGATGATGCCCTGCCGGGGGAGGCCCAGGCGGTCGAAGGCGCGCACCGTGACGAGCAGGGCCAGCGTGGAGTCGAGGCCGCCGCTGATGCCGATGACGGCCTTGTCAGAATGGGTGTGCTGCAGGCGGCGGCAGAGGCCCAGGGTCTGGATGTTGAGTATCTCCTCGCAGCGCTCCTGCATCCGTTCCTCTGCGGGGATGAACGGGTGGGGATTGACCGTACGGATGAGTTCGAAGTCACGTGGAGTGACGGGCCTGGTGTCGATGAAGCGTGCCGTGGCGCCGCACTGCGCCGTGCGGAAGGTGGTGTTCTGCTGGCGGTCGGCACGCAGGCGGTCGACGTCTATCTGCTGTATGCGCATCTGTGGCTCGAGGGCGAAGCGCGAGGCCTGGCAGAGCAGCTGACCGTTCTCGAAGATAAGGGCGTTGCCGCCGTAGACCACGTCCTGCGTGGACTCGCCGTAGCCGCAGCTGCTGTAGACGTAGCCGCACATCATGCGGGCACTCTGCTGGGCCAGCAGCGAGCACAGGTAGTCGTGCTTGCCCACCAGCTCGTCGGTGGCCGAGAGGTTCAGGATGATGTCGGCCCCGGCCAGCGCCAGGTTGTTGCTTGGGGGCAGCGGCGCCCACACGTCTTCGCAAATCTCGATGCCGAAGCCCACACCGTCGCACGTGCGGAACACCAGCGGCTCGCCCGACACCCTCACGGGGCTGCCGGCAAGGTAGATTTCCTGAGGCATGAGGTCGGTGGCAGAGGCAAACCAGCGCTTCTCGTAGAACTCGCCGTAGTTGGGCAGGTAGGTCTTGGGCACCACGCCCAGCAGACTGCCGTGCTGGATGACGGCGGCGCAGTTGTAGATGAGCCCGCCGATGCGCACCGGCAGACCCACAACGGCGATGATGTCGAGCTTGCGCGTGAAGTCGAGGAGCACAAGCACGGCCTCCTCGGCCTTGTCGAGCAAAAGCTGCTGGCGGAACAGGTCCTGGCAGGTGTAGCCCGTGAGGCTCAGCTCGGGGAACACGATGATTTCCACGCCCTTACCCTCGGCCTGGGCGATGAGGCTCTCAATTTGTTGCGTGTTGTACTCCACGTCGGCCACCCGTACTCCCGGTATCGCGGCGGCCACCTTAATCAGTCCGTATTTCATGCTCTATTGTATATTTTGGGCAAAATTACGCAAAAAAGCCGAAAGCGCAAAACTTTCGGCTGAAAATGTTCGGAAAGGGCTCGTTTTCGTCCGTTTTCGTCCGTTTTCGTCCGTTTACGTCCGGCCCAAACGGCGGGCCCTCGCCTCGCTTCCTCCATGACATCACTCCCTCCCTTCCTCTCACTCCAGACATGCGAAGCATGTATTAATTATTCTTTTATCATTTTAATTGGAGTTAAATGCCGCAAAAAAAACAACCATAAATAAAAAGAACTACTACAAAAGCAAAAAAAATCCCCCACAATAATAATGTATATGAAAAATTCTTTGTACCTTTGCAGCCGCTTTTGGGCTTAATGCCTATTAGCAGACAGGGAAATCTGCTGCCGTTCTGAAGGTTCTGTCAAGGACTTACAAGGGAAAACGCAATGGCTGATGGACCAAGTGGGATGGAGCTGACTGTGCTCCAGACAGATTGCAGTCCGGAACCTTATGGTTGTCGGAAAAAGGAAGACTGTGTATGAACACGAATGGACTAGACATAAACGGGACGAAGTGCTGGTATATACTGCGGCATCCCAAACCCACTTTGATTGACGACATCTTCTCACGAAAGGTGAGCGTGTCGTTGCAGGCGGATGAGGTGCCACTGGGCGCTTTCGAATTTTTCATCCCCTTTTGCGAGATTAATTTCCGGCCATCCATGATGCCGAAGGAGACGGATGCCTACGACGACCGTCACTATAACCCGATGCTCGATGGCGAGGCTTTCCGTAGCGACCTTCACAGCTACGTCTTTGTCTATGGCAGCGAGAAACTCATCGACACCATACTGCTTCGTTCGTGGAACAGGAACCTGAAATTTCCGCTAAGGGCGCTCCGCGAGAAAAACGGCCACTACGCCACGCTCTCGCGCGAGAAGATGGACAGCTTCCGCAATGCTATTCAGCAGCGAGACTTTCAGATCAGCGAGTCGCGTCCTGTCACCGAAGATGTGCGGAAGGACGATGCGGTCAATGTCGTCGACGGCCCGATGAAAGGCTCCAGCGGCTATGTGACCGAGATATGTGAGCGCAACGGACAGGTAACCCTCACCGTCGCCTTCCAGATGTTTGGCAACATCGAGGTGCAGGTGCCGGGCATACAGATTGACCACGTGCAGCTACAGGACAGCCGGACAAGCCATTTGCTGCGCGACAGCGTTCTCTCCAATTTCGAGAATGAGCTCATTGACCTGCTCTGCCACCGGCACGGCGCGCATGGCTCCGCAGAACAGAACAAGGCCGACAGCCGCCAGCTCGACTTCCTTCTCAAATATGCTGAGATGAAGTTTGAGAGCGACGAGGACAGCAGCAAGTTCACCGCACTGATGCTTATCTGTGCCTACTTGAAAAACGATGCCGCGCTCGTTGAGAGATACACCCTACAGGTAAGGCAACTCCTCGAGGACACGGAGCAGCCATCCACCGACCTGCAGTGCTATCTCATGACAGCACTCTTCATCGCCACCCACGACGTCAACCTTCGCCATCGCGTAAAACACTATCGGCAGACCCATCCCGATTGCTCCCTCACCATCCGCCGCTTCCAGTCTATAGCCAAGAAAATCAAGCTATAGGCACCGCCTGACAAGAGAACTATTGCTCAAGCGTGGTAGGTTCAAAAAACTTTTCGTATTTTTGCATCGAATATTCAGTATTGAATCGTCTCTCGTCACTGAAGATTCCCCTGATGGCAGCAGAAGTCTCACAGTTGGGCTTGTATGGTTAAGCTGGATGTCGTCATTAAAAAAGGACTAAGCCTCTATATTGGCGAGTCAATCGTAAAAGAAGTAGAACATATAAGTCTTACGTTCCCTATCTTTGGGCTCACAGCACTTTCAAAGATAGGAGATTCCGTCAAGGATGCAGCTATAAATCGGGCACATATTTTTCTTGGACCATGTTAGGCGATGATAAAAAAGACGCTCGTTAACAAAGGATTTTTTAAAGTCATTTTTCAGTGATTTCTGTGATTTCAGTGTGACGTATAAGACAGACGATTAACTGGAAAACAAAAATACACATTCAAAAATATTATTTAACAAAAGCTGTGATAAAAATAACAGGAGCTTGGTTTTGGCTAATGACTTGAAACAAATATCTGATTGCACAGGTGGTCGCAAGATGCAGTTCGATACTGCCAGTCAGA
>CAMPCG010000086.1 GCA_946644025.1 uncultured Prevotellaceae bacterium
TCTGGCCCGAACTGGTCAAGATGATTAAGGAGCAGGGCGTGCAGAACTACAGCATCTACTGGGACCGCGACACAAACATTCTGTTCGCCTACCAGGAGTGTACGAAGGAGGGTAACTCGCAGGACACGGAGAACGTGGACCCGATTACGCAGAAGTGGTGGGACATGATGGCCGACATCATGGAGGTGAACGCCGACAATTCGCCTGTCACCATCGCCCTCCCCGAAGTGTTCCACCTGGACTAACGAACGGTCTATAAGCTAAGATAAAGTTGCTCGTATTGTCGCGCCACCTTGATAAAGTCATGGTGGCGCGCAATGTATTCGCGGCTCTGCCGTTTCAGCGTGTCGATACGGTCGGGATTGAGAATGAGCTGCTCCAACTCGTGGCGCACGCTGTCGTAGGTGGGCTGCACGTTGACAATGGGCCGCAGCTCCCGCTCGCCCAAGATTTCGTAGCTTTCTGGCTCTCCGCCTCCAATGACGATGATGCCCTTCGACATGGCCAGCAGGGCGTTCATGGCCGGCGTGTAGGAGTAGAGCTGGTCCATGATGGCGTCGCTGCCGTCCATCAGCCGCTGGTACTCCTCGAAGGGCACGCCCTCCACCTTGACGACATCAAGGAGGTTGGGGTGCTGGCGCTGCACGTCCTCGGCAGCACGGAGCATGATGTCGGTGCCTTTATACTGGCTTCGCCCGCGGCTGATGCCGACGAAGAGCCTCAAGGGAGGCTTAGGGGCTATGGTCTCTATAGAATCTATAGTCTCTATAGTGTCTATAGTCTCTATAGGGAACGGTATAAACTTGGTCTTCTCGGGAAACAGGGGCTGGTAGCAGGCGTAGTAATCGTAGGGAGAGGCCACGATGGCGTCGCAGTCATGGGCTATCAGCTGGTTGAGCCGGCCCTTGGGCGTGTCGAGCCAGTCGTCGCGGTCGCGCAGGGCAATGGGGTCGGTGCGCAGGCGCTCGCCGATGTTGAAGTCGCTGTAGCGCAGGGGGCGGCGCGCGATGCACTCGTGTACCCAGTAATAGTCCATGCCCATGGCGCAGAGCACCATCTTGCCGTTGTGGCGGCGCAGGTAGTGGTAGACGGGGCCTATGCGCTCGGCCTTCAGCTCGAGGAACATGGGGTTGATGAGCTGTACCACGTCGTAGCCGCGCCAGCGGGGCAGCTGACAACAAACCTTGGCCATGAGCTGCAGCCCGCCCAGCTTTCCGGGTTTGCGGGCAAGGTCGGTGTCGCGGGGATAGTCTTTCCAGAAGTCGCCGTTGGAGGCCACCGTCACCTCATGGCCCAGCAGCCGCAAACCCCGCGCCAGCGTGTTGTGGACGTTGCTGTATTCACCTAAGAGCAGTAATTTCATGGTGGGTGTTGTGGGTATTGTGGGTTTGGTGGGTGTTGTGGGGTTGATGGGCTTAATGGGCTTGGGTTATCTTTCTCTCTCCATTAAGGGCAGGGTGCGCAGCAGGATGGACCGGCCCACGCGGCTGTTGGTCATGCGGCGGAACCAGGTGTATTTCGTGGTGTAGTCGCGGTTGGGCAGGGGGAAGAGGCCGGCCCTGCTCAGCTCGCCAATCTTGCGCTCCAGGTAGTGGCTGCTGCGGGTTATCACTATTACATTATATATATAGTCCATCGTCAGCTGGGCTGCACGGCGCTGCATGGCCACACGGTCGGCGGTGGGCAGTCGTTCGGACAGCTTCTTCAGGCGGATGATGACGTCCTTCGTGTCGGCGAGCCGTCGCAGCTGGCTGCGTATGGATGTCGTGCCCGTGGCCGACGTGTCGCGCTCGCGGTAGAAGTAAGCCTGTGCAGTGGTGCGTATGGCACACTCCGCCCGCAGCAGCAGCTGGGGCGTGAACTCCTCGTCCTCGCCGTAGCTCACGCCGGGGGTGAAGCGCAGGCTGCCCAGGATGCTGCGGCTGAAGGCATAGCCACATACCGAGCCGTGTATGTTCTCACGGCGGAGCAGCTCGTTGCCGCTCATGGGACCGTCGTCGTCGTAGATAAGGGGGACGTCGCGCGACTTGGCGAAGTCGAAGAGCACCAGGTCGCAATGCTGCTGATAGCGCAGGTGGTCGAGCACGTGCTCGTAGGGAGTCTGCAGCAGCAGGTCGTCGCCGTCGATGAACTGTATGAAGCGTCCGGTGGCCATGCGTAGCCCCACGTTGCGTGCCACCGACACGCCGGCGTTGCGCTGGCGTATGTAGACAACATCGTCGGCCAGGGGTCCAAGCTCTGGGAGCGGACTCGTAGCCGAGCCGTCGTCCACGATGATGACTTCGCGCTCGTAGGGGCGCAGCGACAGGGCGAAGATGCTCTCCAGACACTCGCGGAGCATCGGCGCGGGAACGTTGTATACGGGTATGATAAAGCTTATGAGCGGGCTGGTGTTTTCCATCGGTGCAGCGTTTTGTTCAGGTTGCAGGTTCTCTCCATTCCAAGCGTGTTCAGGGCCAGGGCTTTCAGACGTCCGGCTGCCGTCAGTCCCGGGGCCGTCAGGCTGACGTGGCGGGGGGGTAGGGTAGGGGGCTGCCCCGTCAGTTCGCACACATCGGCCTGTATGTTCGCCACGTGCAGGTAGTAGCGGTCGTCGGTCCAGCGGGCCAGTGCTGCCTCGTGGGCCTTGAGCAACATGGCGAGCTGCTCGCCCTGGGCCGTGGCGGTGATGCCATCGGCGTTCCAGCAGTAGTAGTACATGCCGCAGTCTACGGTGGCTATCCGTCGGGCACCCTCCAGCAGACGGGGCAGGGTGAACACGTCCTCGAACACCTTCCCCTTGGGAAAGCGCACACCGGCGAACAGCTGGCGGCGGTAGACCTTGTTCCAGGCGTAGCAGTGCTCGTAGGCCCGGCCTTGGAGCCAGTAGTCCTCGGCACTCTCGTAGACGTGCTGGCCGAAACGCACCTCCCGCTGCAGCGGCGAGCCATGGTGGCGGTAGAGGGGGTACTCGGTGATGTCGTTGCCCTCGGTCAGGGCCATCACCTGAGCGTAGGTGTCGCGGTCCAGGAAGTCGTCGCTGTCCACGAAGGTGACAAACGCTCCCCTCGCTACGTCGAGCCCGGCATTGCGGGCGGCGCTCAGTCCGCCGTTAGCCTGGTGTATCACCCTGATGCGTGCGTCCTTCACGGCCCAGGCATCGCAAAGGGCGGGACAGCCGTCGGGCGAACCGTCGTCGACCAGGATGACCTCCATGTCGCCGAACGTCTGGCCTACGACGCTCTCCAGGCAGCGGTCCAGGGTGGACTCCACGCGGTAGACAGGGATGATGACGCTTAGTTTCATTATGCGTGCAAAGGTACGAATAAGTGGGGACAATACAAAACAAAAAAGTCTTTTTTTGGTTTTTATTGTCGAACGGCAGTACCTTCGGCCTAAGTCAAAGGTAATATAAAATTGCAAACTGGCCAAAAATACGGGCCGAATTGATAAAAAAGGGCGAAAAGATTAGCACGAAAGGAAAATAGTTCGTATCTTTGCACCATTAAAACCCTTTAAGATTATGAAAAAAAGCTTTTTACCCCTCGCTGCACTCTTCGCACTCAGTGCAAGCGCAGCCCAGCCCACGGACTCCGTCAGCGGGCAGTATTACCAGCTCTTTGCCCCGTTGACGTTCTACCACAGCGTGGCGGCCAACCAGTTGTCCATGAACGATACCGACGATACCGGCGAGGCCATCGACGCCGCGCTAATGAACGTCTACCTGAACCGCCCTGACCTGGTGGAGGTCACCGAGACCGAGCAGGAGCAGAGCGGCACACTGCGCCAGGACATCATTGAGCAGCCCGTCACCCAGCAGACCACCATGGTGGAGCAGGCCATGCCCATGCCCGAGGCTCCCGAGGCCGACCCCGTGGAGGTGGCCGTGGAGAAACCCAAGTTCTGGACACGCAAGGGCGACGGCTACCTGCAGTTCATGCAGAACTACGTCAGCGGAAACTGGTACAAGGGCGGTGAGAGCAACTACGCCGCCGTGGGAAGTGTCACCCTCGAGGCCAACTACGACAACAAGTCGAAGTGGAAGTGGGACAACAAACTGGAGATGAAGCTTGGCTTCCAGACCTCACGCTCTGACTCGCTGCACAAGTTCAAGGCCAACGAAGACCTGCTCCGCTATACTGGCAAGGTGGGCCTGCAGGCCGCCAAGCGCTGGTACTACACACTGCAGGTGCTGGCCTACACCCAGTTCTCGCGCGGCTTCAAGACCAACGACCATAAGACCTATTCGGACTTCTTCTCGCCCTTCAACCTGAGCGTCGGTCTCGGTATGGACTACAAGGTGGAGTGGCTCGACAAGAAGATTACGGGCACCATTAACATCTCGCCCCTGGCCTACAACTACCGCTATGTGGACCGTTCGTGGTTCAACGGCGACCAGTGGTTCCCCTCACGCTACGGCATCGACGAGGGCAAACACCATCTGAGCGACTTCGGTTCGCAGCTCACCGCCTCGCTGGAGTGGAAGATGAACGACGTGCTCACCTGGAAGACACGCCTCTACGGCTTCACCAGCTACCACCGCGCCGAAATTGAATGGGAGAACACCTTCGAGCTGAAGGTCTCGAAGTATATCTCGGCCAACCTCTTCCTCTTCCCAC
This sequence comes from uncultured Prevotellaceae bacterium, assembly GCA_946644025.1. The sequence continues at coordinate 4,599 of CAMPCG010000086.1, forward strand.
GCTTCGACGACTCCAACAAGTGGGACTCCGACCTGGGCTACTGGCAGTTCAAGGAATACTCCTCGCTTGGCTTCGCGTATAACTTCTAACGCTCATACATTATTGATATAAAAAAGGCGGGCGGCCCTCTCGTGGGGTCGCCCGTTTTTCCTGACTTCGGCTGTTTTAACATTTTGCAAAGCACCAATCTTCCGAAACTCCGATAAACAGGGATTTTTGTGATTTTAGCAAAGGCGGTTTGGGTGACGCAGAATATTTGCGTAATGGGTAGTGCTCCTTTCTGTTGAGATGAAAGAGCCGTGGAAAAGTTGTCGTTGCCCGTATTTTAAATGTAGAAAGGGTAAGGACAATCTACAAACCACGTCAGTGTTTGTACAAACGCCGACGTGGTTTGTACAAACGCCGACGTGGTTTGTACAGACACTGACAGTGTTTGTAGATTTGAGCCTCACCCCCAGAAGACCCACCCCCAGCCCCTCCCCAGGGGCTTGTCTTTATACACATCTTGCTGCGGCTAGAAGATGCCGTAGGTAAGGGTGAGCGGCGGCCTACCTTTTCCCAAGAGGAGGGGTGAGCGGCAGACTCTATTCTCTAATGAACTGTTGTCCCAAATGTGTTTCGGTGACGCAACGCCGAAGTTAGGAAAAAAGGCGGGCGGCCCTCTCGTGGGGGTCGCCCGTTTTTCGTTTGTGCCTTGGAGTCCGCGCTGTGACTGCGCCTCTGGCGGTCGGCTTTTACTCCGTCATCTCCCTTCTTGCGCTCCAGACGGGCATGGCCTGTCCGACGGGGCTGAAGTCGATGAGCGTCATCTCGAAGATAAGGAGGCTGTAGGGCGGGACGGTCGTTCCGCTGCCCGTTGCTCCGTAGGCCAGTTCGGTGGGGATGTAGACGCGCCAGTGGTCGCCGCGGCGCATGTGCTGCAGCACGGTGCTGAATCCGCTGACCAAGGTGGCGTTGGAGATGAGGAACTTGACGTTGGCGTTGGTCTTGTCGCTGTAGGTGCCGTAGACGGTGCCGTCGAACACCTTGCCCTCGGGGTAGGTCTTCGAGGGGATGAGCCGCCCCTGGTAGGCCACGCGCACCGAGTCGGTAAAGGCGGGTCGGTCGCCGTCGGGGGCGCCGCTCTCGATGACCTTCACGTAGATATACTCATTGACGTTGCCTTCCGTGTCGGGGTTGAGCGAGTAGTTCTTGATGCGCTGCCATCCCGGCTGCCGCAGCGAGTCGGTGGCCACGGCGGCCAGGTACTGCTCGTTGCGCTGCTGCCAGTTGGCGTATTCGTCCTCGTCGCTGGCGCTCTCGCTGCAGGAGGAGAAAGTAATAAGTGACATGTAAAAAGCAACAAGCATGGTTACTTTTTGCTTTATATGAATTGTCGTCTCTTTCAAACTATTCACCCTATTATAACTCTTCAAACTAACCATACTTGTCACTCGTCACTTGTCACTTATCACTCGTCACTTATCACTTATCACTTCTTTGACTTACAGTTTCTTCAGCAGCGAGGCGATGCTGACCTTGTCTTCGATGATGCTGTTAAGCTCTTCTATGCGCACGCGCTCCTGCTGCATGGTGTCGCGGAAGCGTAGCGTGACGCATCCGTCGTTAAGCGTGTCGTGGTCCACGGTGACGCAGTAGGGCGTGCCGATGGCGTCCTGCCGACGGTAGCGCTTGCCGATGGAGTCTTTCTCGTCGTACTGGCAAGTGAAGTGGAACTTCAGCTGGTCGATAATCTCGCGTGCCTTCTCGGGCAGCCCGTCCTTCTTCACCAGGGGCATGACGGCGCACTTCACCGGAGCCAGGGCTGCGGGCAACTTCAGCACCACGCGGGTCTCGCCGCCTTCGAGCTTCTCCTCCTCGTAGCTGTGGCACATGATGGAGAGGAACATACGGTCGACGCCAATGGAGGTCTCGATGACATACGGCGTGTAGCTCTCGTTGGTCATCGGGTCGAAGTACTTGATGCTCTTGCCCGAGAACTTCTCGTGCTGAGAGAGGTCAAAGTTGGTGCGGCTGTGTATTCCCTCCACCTCCTTGAAGCCGAAGGGCATCTTAAACTCGATGTCGGTGGCGGCGTTGGCATAGTGGGCCAGCTTGTCGTGGTCGTGGAAGCGGTAGTTCTCGGCTCCGAAGCCCAGGGCCAGGTGCCACTTCATGCGCGTCTCCTTCCACTTGGGGAACCACTCCAGCTCGGTGCCGGGCTTGACGAAGAACTGCATCTCCATCTGCTCGAACTCGCGCATGCGGAAGATGAACTGGCGGGCCACGATCTCATTGCGGAATGCCTTGCCTATCTGGGCAATGCCGAACGGTATCTTCATGCGCCCGGTCTTCTGCACGTTCAGGTAGTTCACGAAGATGCCCTGTGCCGTCTCCGGGCGCAGGTAGATTTTCATCGAGCCGTCGGCGGTGCTGCCCATCTCTGTGGCAAACATGAGGTTGAACTGCCTGACGTCGGTCCAGTTCTTCGTTCCGCTGATGGGGTCTACGATTTCCTCGTCGAGGATAATCTGCTTCAGCTCCTCCAGGTCGGGTCCCTGCATGGCGGCGGCGTAGCGCTCGTGGAGTGCGTCGCGCTTCTGCTTCGTCTCGGCCACGCGGGGCGAGGTGGCCAGGTACTGCTCCTCGTTGAAGGCATCGCCGAAGCGCTTGCGGGCCTTCTCCACCTCCTTCTGTATCTTGTCGTCGTACTTGGCTATCTGGTCCTCGATGAGCACGTCGGCGCGGTAGCGCTTCTTCGAGTCGCGGTTGTCAATGAGGGGGTCGTTGAAGGCATCGACGTGGCCCGAGGCCTTCCAGATGGTGGGGTGCATGAAGATGGCCGAGTCGATGCCCACGATGTTCTCGTGGAGCATGGTCATGGCCTTCCACCAGTACTGCTTGATGTTGTTCTTCAGCTCTACGCCGTTCTGGCCGTAGTCGTAGACAGCGCCCAGTCCGTCGTAGATTTCACTTGAGGGAAACACGAACCCATATTCTTTGCAATGGGAAACAATCTTCTTGAAAACGTCTTCTTGTGCCATAAAGATATTTGGTATTTTAAAATTTGGCTGCAAAGGTACTTATTATTATTGTAACGACCAATTCTTTTCACATACTTTCATATTTCATGCCTTGCTTGTGGCCATGATGTTGCGGGGGTGGTGTAGCAGCACTTCCTGGCGCAGTGTCTGCATGGAGAGGTGGGTGTAAATCTCGGTGGTGCCTATGGACTCGTGTCCCAGCAGTGCCTGTATGACGCGCAGGTCGGCGCCGCCTTCGAGCAGTGCTGTGGCGAAGGAGTGGCGCAGGGTGTGGGGCGAGATGGTCTTCTGCAGTCCGGCCTCCTCGGCCTGCCGTTTGAGCATGATGAGAATCATCACGCGGGTGAGGTGAGCCCCCCGTCGGTTCAGGAAGACGTAGTCCTCCTCGCCCTTCTTTATCTTCAGCGTTTGGCGCCAGGGCAGGTAGTTGTCTATCTCGTGCAGGGCGCGGTCGCTGATGGGCACGAGCCGCTCCTTCGAGCCCTTTCCCATGACGCGCACGTAGCGCTCCTCGGCGTAGATGTCCGAGAACTTCAGTTTCACCAGCTCCGACACGCGCAGGCCGCAGGAGAAGAGCACCTCGATGATGGCGCGGTTGCGGTGGCCCTCGGGCTTCGACAGGTCGATGGAGTCTTCCAGCTGGTCCACCTCGGCGGGGGTGAGAAATTCGGGCAGGTGCTCGCCTACGACGGGCGTCTCCAGCAGTTCCGAGGGGTCGTTCTCCACATATCCGTCGAGGAGCATGAATCGGAAGAGCGACTTCAGGCCGCTGACGATGCGGCACGTGGAGCGCGGCCCTATGCCGATGTCGTGCAGGTAGTGCAGGAAGAGCTGCAGGTCTTCGAGCGTCACCTCGGTGAGCGCCTTGCCGGTAGCCGTCGGGGGTTGTGCGGGCGTTGATAGGTAGTTAAGCAGCTTGGAGGCATCGAGAAGGTATGCCTCGAGCGTGTTTGCCGAAACGTTACGCTGCAGTCGCAGGTAGCGTCGGTAGGCCGTCATGATGTTCTTGTCGGTCTGTGAAATCTCTGTCATCGTGGCGCAAAGGTACGGCTTTTGGCTCAAACGGCCAAATAAAAAGACCACAAAATGAGCCGGCTGAGCGCTTAGCTATATGTAAAGAAATGTTATAGCATTTGCCCGTGTCGTTTTTTCTTTGTACTTTTGCCCCCACATATTGATTATCACTTATCATTTACCATTTCTTTATGGGACTGTTTGACTTTTTCAAGAAAAAGAATAAAGAGAGTCAGGAAACGCTCGACAAGGGTCTTGAGAAGACCAAGACCTCTGTGTTTGACAAGTTGGCGCGTGCCGTTGCGGGCAAGTCGAAGGTCGACGACGACGTGCTCGACAACCTGGAGGAGGTGCTCATCACGAGTGACGTCGGTGTCGACACGACGCTGAAGATTATCAAGCGCATAGAAGAGCGTGTGGCGCGCGACAAGTATGTCTCTACCTCAGAGCTGAACAACATCCTGAGGCAGGAGATAGCCGCCCTGCTGGCCGAGACCGAGGGCAACTCTGCCGACTCGTTGCAGGGCGGTGAGAGCGGCGACCCCTACGTCATTCTCGTCGTCGGCGTGAACGGCGTGGGCAAGACCACGACCATCGGCAAGCTGGCCTGGCAGTTCAAGCAGGCTGGCAAGAAAGTCTATCTGGGTGCCGCCGATACCTTCCGTGCCGCTGCCGTAGAGCAGCTGTGCATCTGGGGTGAGCGTGTGGGCGTGCCTGTGGTGAAGCAGCAGATGGGTTCCGACCCTGCCTCTGTGGCCTTCGACACCCTGCAGAGCGCAAAGGCCAATGGTGCCGACGTTGTGCTGATCGATACAGCAGGCCGACTACACAACAAGGTGGGACTGATGAATGAGTTGAAGAAGATCAAGGAGGTGATGAAGAAGGTGCTGCCCGAGGCTCCCGACGAGGT
>CAMPCG010000087.1 GCA_946644025.1 uncultured Prevotellaceae bacterium
ATAATGTTATAAATAACTAATGTTCAATAAGTTAATTATAAATCAGCAAACACTATTTAGGTTTTCTCTGTCAGAGTAAAAGTTTCTTGATTTCATACGATTTTGGATTTACCAGTTTTGGTCTTGTAGATAAACAATGGGGCTTTCTGACCTAATAATAACGCCATTGCAAGGCATAAAATTGTATGATCGTATCTTGTTATTAAAGATATTCACCCACCTGTTGGTCTGGATTTGCAATCCTGACCCAATGAATATAGACATTTGCAATGCCCCTTTTTCAGGACTGCAAGTCCTTATATTCACTGCGACGGGATTGCAAATCCCGCCGAACGGATCCCTTAATCTATGTATATTTCTTCATTCCAAATACATCTAGAACGATCTAACCAAGCCCAGATTTTGTTGTTTAAAAAACTTGACAGTGTTTTTGTTATAACAAAACCCGTTTCTCGATTTATTATGTTCCATTCTCCAGCCTCATTTATTGAAGTTTTATCAAATACAATTGTAACACTATCAATTTGAGCTAATTGCAAATAATTATTTTCGACATCACTAATGCAAAATGATACGGAACGGTTATTTTTCAAAACGACCAAATTATCCAACATTAGAAGTTCATTATTGGAGATATGTTTTACTTTCTCTTCTTTATTAAAAAAGTAAGCTACTTTTCCTTTTTGGCATAGAATTTTGAGAGTATTAAAAAAATTATTGATTACTTTATCTTGATTTTTCATATTCTTCAATTCTTTTATTTTCTTTACCAATTTTATTTACCGCCGTTGTACTTGTATTGCGGTATGGCGGAGCCCGTCGCTGCGTCCGCATCGGCGTATGGCGCGCCGAAGGGATAGTAGTTCGTCATCTGCACTACGTCGCTCCATGCGCTCGCGCTGCCCGCCGCTGCAGGAGGCGAGGAGCAGCAATATAATGAAGAATGTGTATTTCATAGTGAAAAGCCCTCCTGCACCCCTAAAGGGGGAGATGTTTTCCGTCGGGTTCTCTACCTTTAGGGGGGACAGGGGGGCTAATTTCCGTCGGGTTCTCTACCTTTAGGGGGGCAAGGGGGGCTTATTACTTGCACATGATGCCTCGGCTGGTGGTCTCGAGGAAACGGATGATGTTCTGTATCTCGGGACTGTCGGGCACCTGTTCCTTGATTTGTATGATGACGTCGTAGACGCTTGTCTTGCCGTGGAAGAGCAGTCGGTAGGCGTTGGCGATGTGCTTCTGCACCTTTTTTTCGACGCCGGCGAAGTCCATCACGGTGGAGTTGGGTCCTCCATACTCCATGGGGCTTCCGCCTGCAATGACGTAAGGGGGCACGTCGTGAGAGAAGGCGCATCCGGCCTGTATGAGCGAGAGGTCGCCGGCGCGTGTGTTGGCGTTCTGTATGGCTCCTGTTGAGAAGATGACGCCGTTGCCGATGGTGCAGTCTCCGGCTATCTCCACTCCGTTGCCGAAGACGCAGTGCGTGCCGATGACGGTGTCGTGGCTGATGTGGACACCCTCGAGGAGGAAGTTGTGGTCGCCAATGGTGGTGCATCCGTCGCGGTGGGTGCCTCGGTTGATGATGACGTTCTCGCGGATGATGTTGTTGTCGCCGATCTTGACGTAGGACTTCTCGCCTCGGTAGTCGAAGTCCTGGGGCAGGGCTGCGATGACCGAGCCCTGGTGAATCTTGTTGTTCCTGCCGATGCGTGCACCCTCAAGGATGCTCACGAAGGGGAAGACGATGCAGTTGTCGCCTATCTCCACATCGTCCTCGATGTAGACGAAGGGGAATATCTTACAGTTGTTGCCGATTTTTGCCTTGGGGCTGATCTCGGCCTTTGGACTAATCTCTGACATGGGTGTTAGGAGTTAAGAGTTAGAAGTTAGGAGTGAGGAGTTAAGAGTTAGGAGTGAGGAGTGAGGAGTTAGGAGTTAGGAGTTAGGAATTGCTGCGCCGAATAAACTCTTAACTCTTAACTCCTAACTCCTCACTCCTTGAAGTCTATTTCCCGCCGCCGCCGAGGGCGGTGTATAGGCTGACGACAGACTGCATCTTGTTGAAGTCGGCCGTCACCTTGTTTATCTGTGCTGAGAGCAGCTGCTGCTGTGCTGTGAGCACCTCGAGGTAGCTGGAGCCGCTGCTCTTGTAGAGTGCGCGTGTGTCCTCGACGTTCTTTGTGAGCACCTCTACTCGCTGGGCCTCGACCTTCGAGTTGTCGTCGTAGCCGTTGTAGTTCACCAGTGCGTTGGACACCTCGTTGCCAGCCTGTAGTATGAGGTTCTGCCAGGTGTTGAAGGCCTGTTCATACTTCAGCTTCGACACCTTGAGGTTGGCCGTGAGTGCGCCGCGCTGGAAGATGGGCTGTGTGAGCGATCCGAAGAGCGTGGTGAGCCACTTGCCGGGGTTGACGGCGTCGCTCATGTTGCTGAAGGCGGCCTGTGCGCCGACGGTGATGTTGGGATAGAACTGTGAGCGTGCCGTCTGGACGTCGTGGAAGCAGGCTGCAAGGTTCATCTCGGCGTTGTGCACGTCGGGACGGTTCTTGAGCAGTGCCACGCCCACGCCGGTCTTGAACTCTGCGGGCAGCGCCTGCTGTGCGAGCGTGGAGCGCGGTATCTGCTGTCCCTGCTGCCCTATGAGCAGGGAGAGTGCGTTCTCGGTGGCGCGTATCTGACGGCGGAACTCGTTCATCTGCGTCTGCGTGCTGAGGTAGGCAGCCTGGGCGCTCTGCACGCTGGTGGAGCGCATACGGCCCAGCTTATACTGCAGCTGCATCATGTCCCACGTCTCCTTGGCCATGGACTGCATCTCGGTGACGATGCGCAGCTGCTCGTCAAGCATGAGCAGGGTGTAGTAGCTGTTGGCGATGCCGCTGATGATCTGTGCGCGTACGGCCATCTGGTAGTCCTTGTAGCCCAGGAGCTTCATCTGCGTGGAGCGTTTCTGCGACAGGATGTTGCCGAAGAGGTCGAGGGTCCACGATGCCGTTATGGGCAGGGAGTAGCTCTTGGTGGTCACCGACGGGTCGGTATGTATGGTGGTGATGGTTCCCATGTTCTGTCCGCCGAATGCTATTCCGGGCAGGAACGCGAGCTTGGCGGCCTTGAGCATCGTCTCATACATCTGCACGGTGAGTGCTGCGTTCTGCAGGTTGGGGTTACGCTCTAATCCCTGCTCTATGAGTGCCTGCAGCTGCGGGTCGGTGAAGACCTCGCGCCAGGACAGGTTGCCGAAGGAGGCAGTGTCCTGCGGGGCGACGGCGAGCGTGTCGCCATCGACGACAGCATCGCGGATGAGGCCGTCGGCCACCACCTCCGGGCGCTCGTACTTGTTGTATACGCCGCAACTCGTCAGCAGAAGGGCTGCGGAGAAACCTATAAAAACTTTTTTCATATCTATATCTTTGTGGTTATGACTTCAGGTATTGACTTTAGACTTTGGACTTTAGACCTTGGACTTTAGACTTTAGACCTTGGACTTTGGACTTTAGACTTTAGACCGAGACTTTGGACTTTAGAGTTTGGACTTTAGACCTTAGACCTAAGTCTGAAGTCTGAAGTCTAAAGTCTATAGTCTAAAGTCTATAGTCTAAAGTCAAATTCCCTGTAGTCATTTCTCTAATGTATAGTCAACATGCTCCTTGTGTGCATACTGTGCGAGCTCGGCGGCCACCTCGGCGTTGCCTTCCTCGTCCTCGAACTTCATGGGCGAGAACTTCTCCTGCAACGTCTGGAAGATGACGAAGAGTCCGGGCACGACGATGATCTGCAGCAGTGTTCCGATGAGCATACCGCCTACGGCTGCTGCGCCAAGTGTCTGGTTACCGTTCTTGCCCACGCCTGAGGCGAACATCAGGGGCAGCAGACCGATAATCATGGCGAGCGAGGTCATGAGGATAGGACGCAGACGCGCTGCAGCGCCAAGCACTGCCGACCAGGTGATGGCCATACCCGTCTGTCGGCGCTCGAGGGCGAACTGTATGATAAGGATGGCGTTCTTGGCCAACAGTCCTATGAGCATGATGAGCGATATCTGCATGTAGATGTCGTTGGCATGTCCGAAGATGTTGGTGAAGAGGAAGCATCCTGCCAGTCCGAAGGGCACGGAGAGCAGCACTGCCAGGGGCAGTATGTAGCTCTCGTACTGCGCCGAGAGGATGAGGTAGATGAAGATGAAGCAGAGGAGGAAGATGATTCCCGTGGAGTTGGACGCCTTGGCCTCCTCACGTGTCAGTCCCTGGTAGTCGTAGGTGTAGCCAGTGGGCAGCACGTCGTCGGCCACCTCCTGTGCGGCCTTGATGGCCTCTCCGGTGGAGTATCCGTCGGCCACCGTTGCAGTGACGTTGATACTGGTGAAGAGGTTGAAGCGGTTGATGTTTGACGGGCCGTAGACGCGCTCCAGCTGGCAGAACTCCTGCACGGGGGCCATTTCGCCGCTGTTGGTGCGCACGTAGATGTTGTTGAGCGACTCGATGGTCTTGCGCGTCTCGGGCGATGCCTGGATCATGACTCGGTAGAGCTTACCGTAGGCGTTGAAGTTGGAGGCATAGAGTCCGCCGTAGTATCCCTGCAGGGTGGCGAGGATGGTAGAGGGCGACACGCCGCTCTGCTTGCACTTCGCCACGTCTACGTGAACCATGTACTGCGGGTAGTTGGGGTTGTAGGAGGTCTGTGCCGTCTGGAACTCGGGTCGCTTGTTAAGCTCGGCGAGGTACTCCTTCACAATGCCGAAGAACTTGTCGAGCGAGCCACCGGTGCGGTCCTGCATGACGATGGACACACCGCTGTTGGCCGAGAATCCGGGAATCATGGGCGGCGCGAAGGCCAGTATCTGGGCGTCCTTAATGTGCGACGTCTTGATGAATATCTGGGCAATGACGCCTGTCGACTCCATCGGGTTGAGGAAGAAGCGGTAGATGCCGTCGCCCTGCCACAGTCCGGAGAGCTTCCACCAGAATCCTTTCTGTCGCTCGCTGAAGGGTTTCAGCTTGATGATGAACGTTGCCTGGTCGCTTCCAGCTCCGGCAATGAAGTTGTAACCCTGTATCTGCTCGCGGCTCTGTATGGCGGGGTCGGCAGCGAGTATGCTGTCCACCTCGTTGATGATCTGGCGTGTGCGTGCCACCGACGTTGCCGGGGGCATGGAGATGGTGCAGAACACGGTGCCAGTGTCCTCGTCGGGCACCAGGCCCGTCTTCGTGGTCAGCAGCGAGGCTACGAGGGCCGCGATACCCACGATGACCAGTATGGTGAGGAACACCGGGCGGCGCACGTACTTCTCAGTGCTCTTCTTGTACTTGCCCAGTATCTTGTCGTAGGCAGCATTGAACGAGGCGTGGAAGCGGTCTACCATCGACATCTTCTTCGCGTGGCCGTCCTTGTCGTGGGGCTTGAGGAAGATGGCACAGAGGGCCGGCGAGAGCGTCAGGGCGTTGAGTGCCGAGATGAAGATGGAGACGGCCATGGTCACGCCGAACTCGCGGTAGAACGTTCCGCTGGTGCCGCCGATGAACGACACGGGGATGAACACCGAGGCCATGACGAGCGTGATGGAGATGATGGCTCCCGAAATCTCGTTCATGGCGTCGATAGAGGCCGTCAGCGTCGACTTGTAGCCCTGGTCGAGCTTGGCGTGGACGGCCTCGACCACCACGATGGCGTCGTCCACCACAATGGCGATGGCCAACAGCAGGGCCGAGAGCGTGAGCAGGTTGATACTGAAGCCGAAGATGCTCAGGAAGAAGAACGTACCGACGAGCGACACGGGCACGGCGATGAGCGGGATGAGCGTGGAGCGCCAGTCCTGCAGGAAGATGTAGATGACGATGAACACCAGCACGAGGGTGAAGAACAGGGTGAACACCACCTCCTCAATCGAGGCGTAGAGGAACTCGGTCACGTCGTAGTTGATCTTGTACGTCATGCCCGGCGGGAAGAGCTTGGCCTGCTCCTCGAGCTCGGCCTTCACCTGCTTGGCAATCTCGTTGGCGTTGGAGCCGGCAATCTGCTGCACCATGCCCAGCACCGACGGCAGGTTGTTGTTCTTCATCGACACGGTGTACTGCTGTCCGCCCAGCTCTATCTTGGCCACGTCCTTGAGCTTGAGCGTCGTTCCGTCGGTCTTGCTCTGAATGATGATGTTGCCAAACTCCTCGGCGCTCTTCAGGCGTCCGGTGTAACGCATGGCGTACTCGTAGGCCACGTCGGACTGCTCGCCAAACTGTCCCGGAGCGGCCTCCACGTTCTGCTCGGCCAGCACGGCGCTGATGTCCGACGGCATCAGCCCGTACTGCTTCATCACGTCGGGCTTGAGCCAGATGCGCATGGAGTAGGTCTTCAGACCGGGGCTCTGCACGTCGCCCACACCCTGAATACGCTTGATGGCGGGCACAATGTTGATGTTGTTGTAGTTCGTGAGGAACTCGTCGTCGTATCGGCCGTCACTGGTCAGGGTGAACATGAGCACCTGACTGGTCTGACGCTTCATGACCGTCACGCCGATACGCGTCACCTCGGCGGGCAGTAGCGCCTGGGCCTGCTGCACGCGGTTCTGCACGTTCACGGCACACATGTCGGGATTCATGCCCTGACGGAAGAGCACGCTGATCTGTGCACTTCCCGACGATGCCGACGACGAGATATAGTCCATGCCTTCCACGCCGTTGATGCTCTCTTCGAGCGGCGTGATAACAGAGTTCTTCACCGTCTCGGCGTCGGCACCAGGATAGCTGGTCCACACCACGACCGTAGGCGGCGCAATGTCGGGGTACTGCTCGATAGGCAGCGACACCAGGCCTATGAAGCCCAGGAGGACGATGAGGATGGAGATCACCGTCGAGAGCACAGGCCTTTTAATGAAATTGGTAAAAGTCATTGCTGTCTTTTTAGGAGTAAAGGAGTATAGGAGTAAAGGAGGTAAAGGAGTTAAAGTAGGATAGTCTTGCTATAAGACATTCCTTTCCTGAATACCTTTATAATATGCGTTAAGCAATCTACTCGTATCTTCAATACTCACGTTTAAACTATTATATGTATTCTCATCTATGTAATTGAGGTCAAAAGCCAGAAGAATTTAGTAACGGCACTCTTCAAGACTTCCTTGGGAGATGTTAAGAAAATGGAGCTTGTCATTCATGCCTTTTCTACGGTAACCTTCAGCAATGTTGGCTGCTATAGAAACAGCTGCACGTCGGAACTGTGAGCAAAGTCCAAAAAGCTCTTACTTTGGAAGTATTGCACAAATCTTATATGTCAAGAGCACAAATTCATGTGCCTTTTGCCATGCTAAAACTTCTTTGAAGCTCTGTGTCATACCAATGTATTCGCTTTTCTATCCTACTTTACTACTTTACCTCCTATACTCCTTTACCTCCTAAGCATTAGTTCTTCATCGCGTCGACGATGTCGCCGGCCGACATGGCCTTTGCCTGTTCCTGTATCTTCTGCTGGTAGCGCTCGGGCGTGATGGGGACTATCTGCATCTGGTCCGAGAGCTTGGTGATGCCGTTGGTGACGTAGCGGTCGCCGGGCTTCAGTCCTTCGGTGACGATGTAGTTGTTGCCGTCGTTCTGCGGGTCTACCTTTATCTCGGTGTATGCCACCCGGTTAGAGTCCTTCAGCAGGTAGATGAACTTCTTGTTCTGCACCTCCATGACTACGCTCTGGGGTATGACGATGGCCTCGTCGGCCTTGCGGGGTATGACGATGGAGCCGCTGCCTCCGCTCTTGAGCAGATGGTCGGGGTTGGGGAAGTGTGCCTTCAGCTGCACCGAGCCCGTGGCCTGGTCTATGACGCCGCTGGCCGTCACCACCTTGCCCTCGAGGCCATACTCTGTACCGTCGGCCAAGACGAGCTTCACGGCGGGCAGCGCATCGACGGCGCCGCGCAGGCCTCCCTCGGCCTTCGACAGGGCGAGCATGTCCTTCTCGGTCATGGAGAAGTAAACCTCCATCTGGCTGATGTCGGCCACGTGGGTGAGCACGTCCGAGGCACTCACCAGTGCACCCTTCTTGAAGGGCAGCGTGCCCACGACGCCGCGGGCAGGGCTCTTCACGTAGCAGAAGCTCAGCTGCTCCTTAGCGTTGGCCAGGTTTGCCTGAGCCTGAGCCAGCTGAGCCTGGGCGCTGCTATAGCTATTCTCGGCCGTCTGCAGCTCGTAGTCGCCGACGACGCGGTTCTGGTGCAGCTGCTTCGTGTTCTCAAACGTCAGCTTCGCCGTGTTCACCTGGCTCTGGGCCGTGTTCACCGCAGCCTGAGCCTGACGCACGGTGGCCTGATAGGTCTCGTTGTCGATGACAAACATCACCTGGCCGGCACTCACCGTCTGGCCTTCCTTGACGTTAATCTGAGTGAGGAATCCGGAGACCTTCGGACGTATCTCCACGTCCTGAATACCATTGATGGTGGCAGGATACCTGCTCTGCATGTCGGCCGAGCTGGTGCCCACGGACGCCACGGGGTACTCGTTGTCGCCAAACGTTGGACGACCGCCACCGCCGCCGCAGCTTACAAGAAGTACGCTGGCTGCAACGGCCAAAAGAATCTTTTTCTGTTTCATACCAAAAATATATAAAATGTTTAGTTAAGCTACTGTATTCCACACAATAACAGGGTGCAAAATTACTACAATTCCACATTATTCTATAACGTTGCAAGCCTTATTTAACAAAGTTTACGGCCTGTTTAATAGTTTGAGCCGTCCAAACTCCGGGTTTGGACGGCTCAAACTATAGGTTTGGACGGCTCAAAGTCAGGGTTTGAGCCGTCCAAACTTTTGTGCGCACACAGCGGTCCTTCGTGACAGTGGGAGACGCCCTATGAGTTCCACTCCACGACGGTGCCCTGTTCGAGCGAGCGCCTGACGTCGACCAGCCGCTGGTTGCGCGAGCCGCGGAAGCGCAGCGTCTCGTCGCGCAGGCTCTTGACGAAGGGCCCGTCCACCAGCACGTCGACCAGCTCTACGAGGGCGCGCTGGCGGGGGTTGGACAGGAGCTGCTCGAAGGTGAAGCCGGTGTAGCACCAGATGGTCTTCCGCGTGCGCTCACGGATGGCGCGGGCCAGCTCGGCAAAGCCCTCGGGCTGGTACATAGGGTCGCCGCCGCTGAAGGTGACGTTGGCGAAGGGGTCGGCCTCGATGACGCGCATCACCTCGTCGGTCGTCATGGCGTGGCCGCCGCTGAAGTCCCACGACTGCGGGTTGTGGCAGCCCTCACAACGGTGACGGCAGCCGGCACAGTAGATGGACGTGCGAAACCCGGGGCCGTCGACCATCGTGTCCTCGACTATGGAGAGAACGGAAATCATGATAAAACGAGAAACGAGAAATGAGAAATGATTTCTCATTTATCATTTATCACTTCTCAATAGATGTAAATCTTGAACTGCTTGACGCTGCCCGGAGCTCCCTCCTCGGCGCGGGGCAGGTACTCAAGGGCGGTGACGGTATGCACAGCGCCGAGGTCGATGACGAGCAGATGGGGCGTCTGGGCCGACTTCTCCGTCTGCCAGTAGGTAGACTCCTGCAGGTCGAAGACCTTGTCGA
>CAMPCG010000088.1 GCA_946644025.1 uncultured Prevotellaceae bacterium
ACAAACACTGACAGCGTTTATAAATTTGAGACCCACCCCAAGAGACCCTCCCCCCCCAAGCGACCCATGGAAAGAAACTCTGTGTGCTCAGTGTTTCATAAAACATGCGAAAGTTGAATAATTCCTGTTCAATTCACGGCCATTCGCGGCACTTCGTGTTAAGCATAAACATATTGATAATGTGCGTTAAACTTCCTGATTCGCTTTGCGGTGTCGATTTTTCTTTGTAATTTTGCACCCCAAAAACCGTAAATCGTAAATAATCTTGATGGACGAACAGAACACTTCGGCTTTTTCGATGATAGCCGACATTGAAGGAGACTTCGGCAAGCTTGTTGAGGGCGACATGCCCGGCGAGGTGCCCATTCTGCCGGTGCGCAACATTGTGCTGTTTCCCGGCGTGGTGGTGCCCATCATCATCTCGCGCGAGTCGAGCATGAAGCTGGTGCGCAAGGCCGAGAAGGCCGAGTCGCTCGTAGGCATTGTGTGCCAGCGCGACCCCGACGTGGAGGTGCCCGTTGAGGGCGACCTTTACAACACGGGCGTCTACGCCAAGGTGGTGAAGCAGCTGACGCTGCCCAACGGCCTGGTGACGGTCATCGTGCAGGGCCTGGGGCGCCTGACGCTGCTGGGCATAGAGAAGGAGTTTCCCTACCTGATGGGGCGCGTGGAGTCGTCGCCCGAGCTGATGCCCGAGAAGCACGACAAGGAGTGGCGCACGGCCATCGACGACCTGCGACGCATGAGCGCACAGTATATCAGCATGAGCGAGGAGATTCCCGACGAGGCCATGTTTGCCATACACAATATTAATAATGACGTGATGGCGCTGAACTTCATCTGCTCGAACATGCCCTTCTCGTCGAAGGAGAAGATTGGGCTGCTCGAGGTGGAGTCGGTCAAGGAGCGGCTCTTCGGCACGATGAAGGCCATGAACCGCGAGCTGAACCTGCAGAAGCTGAAGGCCGAGATACGCAACAAGACGCGCGAGGACCTGGACGAGCAGCAGAAGAACTACTTCCTGCAGCAGCAGATTAAGAACATGCGCGCCGCCATGAGCGAGGGCGAGGAGGGCTCGCCCGAGCGTAAGAAGCTGCTGGAGAAGGCCCGCCGGAAGAAATGGAGCGAGGAGGTGGAGATGACGTTCCAGAAGGAACTGGAGAAGCTGGACCAGACGTCGCAGCAGTCGCCAGAGTTCAACCTGCAGCTGAACTACCTGCAGACGTTTGTGTCGCTGCCCTGGGGCGAGTATACCAAGGACGACCTGAACCTGCAGCGGGCGCAGAAGATACTGGACCGCGACCACTACGGCATGGAGAAGGTGAAGGAGCGCATCCTGGAGCACATGGCCGTGCTGTCGCTGCGCGGCGACCTTAAGAGCCCCATCCTGTGCCTCTACGGCCCGCCGGGTGTGGGCAAGACCAGCCTGGGAAAGTCCATCGCTGCGGCCATGAAGCGCAAGTACGTGCGCATGTCGCTTGGCGGACTGCACGACGAGGCCGAGATACGCGGACACCGGCGCACGTACATCGGCGCCATGCCGGGACGCATCATCGCCAGCATACAGAAGGCGGGAAGCTCCAACCCCGTGTTCATACTCGACGAGATAGACAAGGTGACGCAGGCCACGGTGAACGGCGACCCCGCCTCGGCACTGCTCGAGGTGCTCGACCCGGAGCAGAACTCGGCCTTCCACGACAACTACCTCGACGTGGACTACGACCTCTCGAAGGTGCTCTTCATCGCCACGGCCAACAACCTCGCGGCCATACCCAAGCCGCTGCTCGACCGCATGGAGATTATCGAG
This sequence comes from uncultured Prevotellaceae bacterium, assembly GCA_946644025.1. Next base: position 1,808 of record CAMPCG010000088.1, read on the forward strand.
CTGAGCGGCTACATCACCGAGGAGAAGATTGAGATAGCCAAGCGCCACCTCATCCCCCGCGAACTGGAGAACACGGGGCTGAAGACGCTCAAGGACAAGCCCCGATTCTCCAAGGCCGTCATCGAGAAAATCATTGAGCAGTACACCCGTGAGAGCGGCGTGCGCCAGCTGGAGAAGCAGATTAACAAGGCCATGCGCAAGCTGGCCTACCAGATACAGACCCACCCCCAGCCCCTCCCTGCAGGGAGGGGAGTAGTTACCATTACCGCTGAGAGGACTAATGGTAAAGGCAGGAACGGTGAGAGTGTCAAGGGACAAGGTAACTACTCCCCTCCCTCGCAGGGAGGGGACGGGGGAGGGTCTGGGGCTTTCACCCTCGAAGACCTGCTGGGCAAGCCACCCTTCTACCGCGACATCTACCAGGGCAACGCCTACGCCGGCGTGGTCACGGGCCTGGCATGGACCAGCGTGGGCGGAGAGATACTCTTCATCGAGACGTCGCTATCGAAAGGCAAGGGACAGAAGCTCACCCTCACCGGCAACCTGGGCGACGTGATGAAGGAGAGCGCCGTGCTCGCACTGGAGTACGTCAAGGCCCACGCCGACGTGCTGGGCATAGACTACCGCATCTTCGACCACTGGAACATACACATACACGTGCCCGAGGGAGCCACGCCGAAGGACGGCCCGTCGGCAGGCATCACCATAGCCACCAGCATAGCATCGGCACTCACGCAGCGCAAGGTGAGGCGCAACACCGCCATGACCGGCGAGATAACACTGCGCGGAAAAGTGCTCCCCGTGGGAGGCATCAAGGAGAAGATACTCGCCGCCAAGCGAGCCGGCATCACCGACATCGTGCTCTGCCAGGAGAACGAGAGGGACATACTCGAGATTCCCGCCATGTACCTCAAGGGCGTCAACTTCCACTACGTCGAGAACATCATGGACGTGTGGAACTTCGCCCTCACCGACGAGCTGGTCAATAACCCCACCACCTTCGACATCCCCGAGGAAGAGGATAAAAAGGGAAACTAATAATGATGATAAGCCTATGGAAGGAAGAGTTTTTACCCCCCAGTCGCCTGTCAGTATGAGATACTGGGATATGCTGAAAGACCTAAGCCGGCCTGTCAAACTGGAGTTGGCGGCAATGCTGACAGCATCGCTGGCATACAAGGTAGACATGGCATCTGGGGAAATGACCAAAGAAGAAAAAGACCGTGAGTTCCGGAGCTTGTGCGGTTGTTGGAAAAATGACCCGGAAGAAACATTTTAATCTGATGCCCGGCGTAAAATGCGTGAACTGGGTAGAAAGGAAATAAGCTGTCTGGTAAATAGCTATGATTGACAAGGAAACTCGTGACCGCATCATCGCGCTGGTAAAGCGTGAGGTGGTGCCCGCCATGGGGTGTACCGAGCCCATGGCCGTGGCCCTGTGTACTGCCCGCGCCACGGAGATGCTCGGACAGCGGCCTCAGAAGATTGACGTGCTGCTGAGCGGCAACATGCTGAAGAACGCCATGGGCGTGGGCATTCCCGGGACAGGCATGACGGGCCTGCCCATAGCCGTCGCCCTGGGAGCCATCGTCGGCAAGAGCGAATACGAGCTGCAAGTGCTCAAGGACCTCACGCCCGAGACGCTGGCCGAGGGACGGCAGTTCGTGGCCGAGAAGCGCATCAGCATCGGCCTGAAGCAGCACGCCTGCGACAAGCTCTACATCGAGGTGAACTGCCAGGCCGGCGGAGCGTCGGCCACGGCCGTCATCGTAGGGAGCCATACCCACTTCAGACCCTCCCCCCAGCCCCTCCCTGCAGGGAGGGGAGTGGTTAGTTCTACCGCTGAGGAAACAAAGGGAAAGGGTAACTACTCCCCTCCCTGCAGGGAGGGGCTGGGGGAGGGGCTTCCTGGACCGGGGCTCTCCATGCGCCTCGTCTACGACTTTGCCACTACGGCACCGCTCGACGAGATACGCTTCATCGAGGAGACCCGCACCTACAACATGAACGCTGCCCGCGAAGCGCTGAAGGGCAACTACGGCCACAACCTGGGCAAGACCATCGACCGGCCCCTGTCGAAGGGCATCTTCGGCAACAGCATCTTCTGCCACATCATCGCCCGCACGGCCTCGGCCTGCGACGCCCGCATGGGTGGCGCCATGATTCCCGTCATGAGCAACTCGGGCTCGGGCAACCAGGGCATCTGCGCCACCAACCCCGTCTGCGTCTATGCCAAGGAGAACGAGAACACCGAGGAGGAGCTCATCCGCGCGCTCATGCTGTCGCACCTCACGGCCATCTACATCAAGCAGAGCCTCGGCGTGCTGTCGGCACTCTGCGGCTGCGTCGTGGCCAGCATAGGCAGCAGCTGCGGCATCACCTACCTCATGGGCGGCGGCTACGACCGCGTCTGCGCCAGCGTGAAGAACATGGTGGCCAACCTCACCGGCATGATTTGCGACGGCGCCAAGCCCTCGTGCTCGCTCAAGATTACGTCGGGCGTGTCTACGGCCGTCCTCTCGTCCCTGCTGGCCATGGAGGGCAAGTGTGTCTCGTCGGCAGAGGGCATCGTCGACGACAGCGTGGACAAGAGCATCAGCAACCTCACCAGCATCGGCGCCGACGGCATGGGCGTGACCGACGAGATGGTGCTGCGCATGATGACGGAGAAGAGCAGCCTGTAGTGAATAGTTTATAGTGAATAGTGAATAGTTGGCGCGCAGCCAAATCGTAAACCTCGTAAACCGAAAATCCCTTGACATTCCGATTACAACATACCGACCCCGGCAGCGACGCCCGCGCCGGACTCATCGCCACCGACCACGGCACAATCGAGACACCCATCTTCATGCCCGTGGGCACCTGCGGCTCGGTGAAGGGCGTACACTTCCAGGAGCTGCGCGACGAAGTGAAGGCGCAGATTATCCTGGGCAACACCTACCACCTGTACCTGCGCCCTGGGCTTGACACGCTGCGGAAGGCCGGCGGCCTGCACCGCTTCAACACGTGGGACCGCCCCATCCTGACCGACTCGGGCGGCTTCCAGGTCTTCTCGCTCACGGGCATCCGCAAGCTGCGCGAGGAGGGCTGCGAGTTCCGCAGCCACATCGATGGCTCGAAGCACGTGTTCACCCCCGAGAACGTGATGGACACGCAGCGCGTCATCGGTGCCGACATTATGATGGCGCTCGACGAGTGTCCGCCGGGCGAGAGCGACTACGGCTACGCCAAGAAGAGTCTCGGCCTGACGCAGCGGTGGCTGGAGCGCTGCATACGCCGCTTCAACGAGACAGAGCCGCTCTACGGCCACCGCCAGACGCTCTTCCCCATCGTGCAGGGCTGCAAATATCCTGACCTGCGCCGCGAGGCCGCCCTCCACGTGTGCGAGCAGCTGACGAAGCTCGACGACGGCGGCGGCGCCAGCATCGGCGGACTGGCCGTTGGCGAGCCCACGGAGGTGATGTACGAGATGATTGAGGTGGTGAACGCCATCCTGCCCAAGGACCGGCCCCGCTACCTCATGGGCGTGGGCACGCCGCAGAACATCCTGGAGGGCATAGAGCGCGGCGTGGACATGTTCGACTGCGTGATGCCTACGCGCAACGGGCGCAATGCCATGCTCTTCACCTACCACGGCACGATGAACCTGCGCAACAAGAAGTGGGAGCAGGACTTCAGCCCCATCGACCCCGACGGCTGCACGCTCGACCGCCTGCACACGAAGGCCTACCTGCACCACCTGTTCAAGGCGCAGGAGCTGCTGGCCCTGCAGATTGCCTCGATACACAACCTGGCGTTCTACCTGCGGCTGGTGGGCGACGCGCGGGCACATATCATCAACGGCGACTTCGCGCAGTGGAAGCGCTCGGTCATTGACGAGCTGGGGCGGCGGCTGTAGGGCCGGAAGAGACGGGACGGATGTGAACTCTTTTTAACCAAAAGGGGAATGGCTTTTCCCGCTCTTCCGGGTAAGTTTTCCGCCCGAAATTTGGCAGTCTCGGAAAATGTGGCTACCTTTGCACGCGGAAACGAAACACCGTGAGTTATATGACAGCACTACAGTTAAACGCGGAGCTATACCGCACCATGGGTATCATTGCCGAGGACGAGGCACTTCTGGCCAAACTTCTGAAGTATGCCAAGAAGCTCGTGAGCAAGAAGGAAGACCCTACGCTGATGTCGAAAGAGGAGTTCTTTCGCAGGGTGGACGAGGCGCGTGAGGAAATCAAGCAGGGAAAGGGCACGCGATTCTCTGACCCTCAGGCCATGAACGCCTGGCTTAATTCTCTCTGACCATGTATGACATTGTCTATTCTGACAAGGCTAAGGCGGATTTGGCTTTCCTGCGCCGCAGTGAACCCGCTGCTCACAAGAAGGCAGTGAAATTGCTGAATGAGCTGATGTTACACCCCCGCACTGGCACGGGCCATCCTGAGCAGCTGAAGGGCGACCGTAGCGGTCAGTGGAGCCGTCAGGTCACGAAGAAGCATCGTCTGATCTACGAGATCTTCGAGACCGAGGTGCACGTCGACGTGCTCTCGGCTTACGGGCACTATGGTGACAAATAGTAAATCGTAATAAGCGTAAATCGTAAATAATTGAAGCGCCTCGACTGGTACATCATTAAGAAGTTCATCGGCACGTACATCTACAGCATCGTGCTGATTATCTCCATCAGCATTGTGTTCGACTTCAACGAGCACATGTCTAAGTTTGCCGCGACTCACGCGCCGTGGCGGGCCATCGTGTTCGACTACTACGTGAACTTCGTGCCCTATTTCTCCAACCTCTTCTCGCCGCTCTTCGTCTTCATCGCCGTCATCTTCTTCACCTCCAAGCTGGCCTCCAACAGCGAGATTATCGCCATGCTGGCCTCGGGCACGAGCTTCAACCGCCTGATGCGGCCCTACATGATTTCGGCGGCGCTCATCGCGGCCGTGAACTACTACCTGGGGGCCTACGTCATACCCCACGGCAACGTCACGCGGCAGAACTTCGAGGTGAAGTACAAGAACAACAAGAAGAACACCTCGGCCCAGAACGTGCAGCTGCAGGTGGGGCCGGGCATCATTGCCTACATACAGCAGTACGACGACATCTCCAAGCGCGGCTACGGCTTCTCGCTCGACCAGTTTGAGAACAAGAAGCTCATCAGCCACATGACGGCCAACGTCATTCAGTACGACACCATCAGCGACTCGCGCAACCACTGGAAGGCCATCAACTACAAGATTCGCACGCTCAAGGGCCTGCGCGAGCATATCGAGACGGGCGCCGAGCTCGACACGATGATTATGATGGAGCCCATGGACCTGGTCTTCTCCAAGGGACAGCAGGAGACGTTCACCTCGCCCGAGCTGCTGCGCTACATCTCGAAGCAGGAGGAGCGAGGCTCGACCAACGTCGTGCAGTATGAGGTGGAGTACCACAAGCGCATCTCCAACTCTTTCGCCTCGTTCATACTCACCGTCATCGGCGCGTCGCTCTCCTCGCGCAAGCGAAAGGGAGGCATGGGCATGTACCTCGGCATAGGACTGGCCCTCTCCTTCTCCTACATACTCTTGCAGACGGTCACCGCCACCTTCTCCACCAACGCCGGTATGCCCGCCATTCTGGCTGCATGGATTCCCAACATGATCTATGCCGTCATCGCCTTCTTCTGCTACAGGCAGGCACCGAATTAACCCCCCCTGTCCCGTACACTGCGGCAGTGCCGCAGTCACCCCCAAACCCCAACACCCCATGACATTTGAACAAACTTATTTGAATAACAACATCCTCGACGCGCTCTACGACATGCACTTCGAGGAGATGACCCCCATCCAAGAACGCTGTATTCCCGAGATACTCGACGGCCACGACGTGCTCGGCGTGGCACAGACAGGCACGGGAAAGACCGCCGCCTACCTGCTGCCCATCCTGTCGATGCTCGACGACGGCGGACGGTGGATAGAGGAGAACGGAGAGTGGGTCCTGCGTCACGACTTCCCCGAGGATGCCATCAACTGCGTCGTCATGTCGCCCACGCGCGAGCTGGCACAGCAGATAGACCAGGCCATGGAGGGCTTCAGCTACTACCTCGACGGCATCAGCTCCATCGCCGTCTATGGCGGCAACGACGGCTCGCGCTTCGACCAGGAGACAAAGAGCCTGCGCGGCGGAGCCCCTGTGGTCATAGCCACGCCCGGACGACTGCTCAGCCACCTGAAGGTGGGCACCCTCGACCTCTCGCGCACCAGCTTCTTCGTGCTCGACGAGGCCGACCGTATGCTCGACATGGGATTCGTGGAAGACATCATGCAGATTAACGCCCTGCTGCCCAAGGACTGCCAGCGCGTCATGTTCTCGGCCACCATGCCCGCGAAGGTGCGCGAGCTGGCCGTCTCGCTGCTTCACAAACCCGTGGAGGTGAAGCTCAAGGTGAGCCGACCGGCAGAGAAGATACACCAGATGGCCTACGTGTGCTACGAGCCGCAGAAGCTCAAGATTCTTGACCACCTCTTCAAGAACGGCGACCTGAAGCGGGTCATCATCTTCTGTGGAAAGAAAGACCGCGTGAAGGACATCAACCGGGCCCTGCAGCGGCTGAAGATAAACTGCGCCCCCATGCACTCAGACCTCACGCAGCAGGAGCGCGACGACGTGATGTACCGCTTCAAGGCCGGACAGGTCGACGTGCTCGTGGCCACCGACATCGTGGCACGAGGCATAGACATCGACGACATTGCCATCGTCATCAACTACGACGTGCCCCACGACGCCGAGGACTACGTGCACCGCATAGGCCGCACGGCACGCGCCGAGCGCGACGGAGAGGCCATCACCCTCGTCAGCGGCGACATGGACATCAGGAAGTTCAAGCAGATAGAGCAGTTCCTGGGCAAGGAGGTGGAGAAGCTGCCACTGCCCGAAGGACTGGGCGAGACACCGGAATACAAAGCCAGCGGGCGCCCCTCGGGAGGCGGCGGCCGCGGAAAGGGCCGAGGCCGTAGCCGCCGGCGCAGCAGCAGCCCAAGCGACGACGCTGCCAATGGCGAGGCCAAGCCGAAGAAGCGTACCCACCGCGGCGGACGGCGGCATAAAAAGGGCTGAACAATGAAGCAAGTAAGACCGAAGAAGAACCTGGGCCAGCACTTCCTCACCGACCTGGGCATAGCGCGCCGCATCGCCGACACCGTCGATGCCTGTCCCGGCCTGCCCGTGCTCGAGGTGGGGCCGGGCATGGGAGTTCTCACCCAGTTCCTGGCCGAGAAACCCAGGGAGCTGGCCGTGGTGGAGATAGACAAGGAGTCGGTGGAGTACCTCACCGCCCATTTCCCCATCTTCAGCACTCAGGACTCGAGGCTCATCCAGGGCGACTTCCTCCGCATGGACCTCAGCCAGCTGTTCGGCGGGCAACCCTTCGTGCTCACCGGCAACTATCCCTACGACATCTCCTCGCAGATATTCTTCAAGATGCTCGACAACCGCGACCTCATTCCCTGCTGCACGGGCATGATCCAGCACGAGGTGGCCCTGCGCATGGCCTCGCAGCCGGGCAACAAGCAGTATGGCATCCTGTCGGTGCTCGTCCAGGCCTGGTACGACGTGGAGTATCTTTTCACCGTTGAGCCGGGCGTCTTCAATCCGCCGCCCAAGGTGCAGAGCGCCGTCATACGCATGACGCGCAACGACGTGAGCAACCTGGGTTGCGACGAGCAGCTGTTTCGCCGCGTGGTGAAGGCCA